>DGVE01000019.1 GCA_002395865.1 Lachnospiraceae bacterium UBA4292
GATAGCGGATACGAGGACGCTGATGGTTTTGCGGCTAAGCTCACGGTGGGCGATAGCAATGCTTTCATCGGCTGTATCGCTTACAACAACGCGGATGACGGCTGGGATCTGTACGCGAAGGTGCAGACGGGTTCCATCGGTTCGGTGCTCATCATGAACTGCGTTGCGTACGGCAACGGTTATCTCGAGGACGGCACCGACGCGGGCAATGGAAACGGTTTCAAGTTAGGAGGCGAATCCATGCCTGCAGAGCACATACTCATAGATTGTGTTGCTTTCAATAACAAGGCAAAGGGTATCGATTCAAACTCCTGCCCGGATATCATCGTCGTGAACTGCACGTCATACAACAACGGATCCTACAATGTGGCATTGTATACAAAGACTGCTGAGAATACCGCATTTGCGGCAGATGGCGTTATCTCCTACAGAAACGACAGACTTGCTTCCGCTCTGGCTACCGGGGAGTACATTGCCGGTGTGGGAACACAGGCGGCAGAGGATATCTACAGTGATACCAACTACTACTGGAACGGAACGGCAAGTACAAACACCGAGCAGGCGACTGTATCGGAGGACTGGTTCGTTACCACCGATACGACCTTTGACCCCGTGACGCATACATTCGCGAAGGACATCATCACGAGAAAAGAAGACAAGTCCATCGATATGAACGGTATACTTGTTCTGACTGACGCGGCACCGGAGGATGTGGGCGCTGTGATACACTCCATCCCGTCGCCTGCTATAGATGATGTTCCCGATTTCGTGTATTCGTATAAGGTGCTCGAGGGGGGCGACCAGGTGATAGACGAAAAGCAGGAGGTAGTGATCCGCATCGATGCTCCTCTGACGGGATATGCGGGTTCAAAGATAGGTGACGTGGCAGTGCCTGCAGACGCAGTAAAGGCTACTCAGGGCTCCACGATACTCACTTTCTCAGCTGATTTCATCGACAGCCTTGAAAAGGGGGAGTATTTGATCCGCATGGAGTTTGAGGACGGACACTACGCAGAGACAAAGCTGACTAAGAACTACAAGACAGATACTACAGGAGGAGACGATGTCCCCACAGGAGGCGGAGATGATATTCCTTCAGAAGGCGGAGACGATATCCCCACAGGAGGCGGAGATGATATCCCCGCAACAAATACAGGCGATGCGCTTAAGGTATTATTGCTTATGATGTGCATGGCAGTAAGCGCCGGAGTGATCTCGCGCAGGAGAAGGGCTTAAGTCCCGGAAGTAAAATATACAGAATCAGAAAGGCTGTCGCGAAAGCGACAGCCTTTTTTGCTGCTTTAAAACAGTTACGCCAGACCGCTCTTTAATCTCTCCTCGAAATCGGCTACCGGCATGGGTTTTGCGAAGTAGTAGCCCTGTATCATGTCACAGCTTAACGATGCGAGGAAGTCAACCTGTTCCTTCTCCTCCACGCCCTCGGCCACGGTCTTCATATCCAGCCTCTGCGCGAGCTTGATGGCCTCGGAGACCACGATCTCACTTCTCTTGTCCTTCTCACCGCGGAAGAATTCCGCATCCAGCTTTAATACATCGAGAGGCATATCCTTCAGTGAATTCAGTGAAGAATAGCCCGAACCGAAGTCGTCCATGGACACGGAGAAACCGTATTCCTTCAGCTGCTTGATAGTGGCGATGATCTGTTTCTGATCGTCGAAGAATGCGCTCTCCGTGAGTTCTATCTCTATAAGCTCCCTCGGCGCTCCCGCCTTATCCACCATATCGCGTATCTGCTCCGCGAGGTCAGCCTCGATGAAATGTGCTCTGGACACATTTACGGAGACGGGCACGCATTTGTAGCCCTCATCCAGCCACCTCTTCTGGTCGGCTGCCACATGCTCTATCATATAGTGGTCGATCTCTGTGATAAACCCGTTCTTTTCGAATATCGGTATAAATCTGCCCGGAGGTATGAGTCCGTGCTCCGGTGTCTGCCAGCGGATAAGCGCCTCAGCGCCCTTTAGCTCTCCTGTGACGGGATCGTATTTCGGCTGGTAATAAACCACGAATTCATTGCCCTCAAGGGCTTTTCTCTGATTGTCCGAAACGGTATCGATCCACCGCTTGTCCTCCACCAGTTTCTCGTCAAAAAATGCGAAGCCCGCTTCATCACTTTTTGAAAGAGTGTCTCGCGCTGCGCAGGCATTTGAGTAGATACTGTCGATGTCTATGCCGGGCCTCGTGTGGAAGAAGGTCGAAGATTCATCAGGACCAATGATATCCACACCAGCCTGGAATGCGAATCTGTGCTCCGGGTTGAGGCTTCCGAGCTTACCTATTATCTCCCTGAGCCTTGTCGAAAGGAGCTCTTTGTCATCGGCATTCATAAGGACCGCAAAGCTTGAGGAGGTATTGTGCGCGTAGAGCTCATTCTTATCAAGCATCTTGCCGAGCTCGTCATTTATCCTCTCAAGCATGGCCTCACCCGCGGAGGTGGAGTGGCAGATACAGTAAATATTGTAATTTAGAAGCACCAGATCCACCATGGCGAAGGTGCGGCCGGCGTTCTTTCTCTTCTGCAGTACTTTCTCACAGTTGAACTGGAACCACAGCCAGTTGTGTCCCTTGGTGGATATATCCGTGAAAAACAGTTTAAGTGTATTCCTCTGGCGAAGGATACTGTTCACCAGATTCACTATCATAACGATCAGTACCGCAAAAGCCAGCAACGCCAGCAGACCGACGATGCCCAGAATAAAGAACAGGTCGCCGAAGGTCAGGAGATAGTACTGCTTCACCAGAAGCAGTCGGCTTTCCGGAAGTTCCAAACTTATCCAGTAGGGAAGTCTGATGGCTTTGGTGTTGTTTCCAAAGAACGTCGACATGCCTGCGGAGGAGTCGGTCAGGAGCTCATCATACTCTTCATTGTTTTCTAAGGACGAATCGTCCGAGTAATTAAGGAGTCCCAGGTAATCGATGGATACGTCATTTTCCTCGTCGACAGTGATGAAGTCGTACACATTATCGGAGTAAATGGCGAAATTATCTGTTTGTGTGCCGGAGTCGACTTTGCCGCCCACGTAGGAGCAAGTGTTGGTTCCTGACTGGCGGATGATATTGCCGGAGATGTCGGTGAGAACGTATGTATATTCTTCCTCTCCCTCCTCATGCATCCATTCGTCTGTATCGTAGCGGTCGATCATCTTCGCCAGGTAGGTGGCCGAAGCGCATCCCGAGGATATCTTGGTCGATGTGATATAGCTTGTGATGAAATCGGCAAATAGAATGATGGTGAAGGCAGTTAGAATCGCCACTACGACGAATGCGAAAAGAGGGACCCAAAGATGATTCGCAAACAGTCTGCGCAGATGTTTTTTCTTTCTTTTCATTGTTTGTTTTTACTGCGGGCATGGTGCTTTTTACTATCCTTTGTGAGCGGATGGTGAAATGGGATGCCGTGCCCGGGCGGCATCGATAAGCTTTTCCTTTTTGATATGTGCCCTTTGCGGGCAGTCCTTTTACTCAGGTATCATAACATATTACCGGCAAAAATGCAAAGATTTGTATTCGGTATTCTTTCAGTGTTCACAGCCTGTGAACGATGTGCTCCAAAAACGCGAAAAAACCGTGAAACTTCACAGAAAAACAATGCCAAAATTCACTAAAACGTGAAATCTCTGTGAAAATTCACAATATAAATTTACTATTGACTTAAATTTTGACAAGTGCTAATATAATTTTACGATTTTTTGAAAAAGGAGACGAAAATGACGGGGAGAGAGGGAATGTACCTCGCGTTGTCTGCTGCCGTATGTATATTGTCCGCCTGCCATTCGCAGGATACAGGTGAGTCAGCTTCGGAGGTGATCGTTTATACAGAGGCTGAGGGGCTTGCATCTAAAGCCACACAGCTTACTGAGCAGTGGGATGTCACCGCGGATGCGGAAACGACTGAGGATGACCGGACTTCGGAGCAGGCATCGGTCGGGGAGACATCAGAAGAGGGAACATCAGAAGAGGGGACATCAGAAGAGGAGACATCCGTAGAGGAAGCATCAGCAGGGG
>DGVE01000007.1 GCA_002395865.1 Lachnospiraceae bacterium UBA4292
CAAACTTGTAATAGATCTTCGCGGGAGTGCCAAGCTTCTTTTCCAGAAAGTACGCTCTGACCAGAGGCGAGGGCCTGTACATCTTATAGAAATCCCTTATCTCCTCGGGTATCTCGATGAACGGTGTGGTGTCGTCCAGCTCCTGAGCCACCAGTTCATCGCAGAATACCGGTGCGAGCTCCTCAGCGGTCATGGGCTTGCCTGTACCGGGGTTTACCAATGGAGCCGGCTTGTTTTTCATGAACGCACGAAGGTTCATCCAGCTCTTCGGCATCTCTTCTTCGGTTAAATAGATCTTGTAGGGAATGTTTGACATGTTTTCGTCCTCCTTTTTATATGTCATCCCGAGCTTGTCAAGGGATCTTTTATACAAAAAAACCTGTCCCTGCAGAAATTCTGCTGGGACAGGTTGAATAACCTGCGGTGCCACCCGGCTTGGTGAATACTCACCCTCTCAATGCTTACTGTCATAAGCCGAACCCATAACGGCGGTTCACCCCGGCTTCCATAACAGGCCATGCCCTTCCGGTCGCCCTCCGGAGTCCATTCAGAAAAGCTCTTCATGCCGCAATCCCACCACCTGCGGCTCTCTGTGAAGAAGTCGATCTTCCCTACTCACTCTCCATCAACGGTTTAGAACATTAAAGCATAAAAGCATCCGCATGTCAACACATTTTTCATTTTTTCTTTATAATTTCTTTTCCTGTTCTATGCAGCTTGCACAGAGCCTAAGATGCCTTTTCGCCCGTGTTCTCTTCCTCGTCAGACCAGTTATCCGTATCTCTTCCCCTCAGTATCTCTGAATACGTCAGGCCGAGAAATATATAGATAAAAGGCGTGGTGTAATATATCTGCACTCCGAACAGGGAGCTGACCAGATAACCGATGCAGGTGCAGAAGCATACCAGAGTGATCTTCGAGAAGCTTTCGCTGCGGCGCATTATGACAACTATGATCATCACCACGGCCGCGATATACAAAAGAGTAGCGGGTATGCCGAAGAATTCCGCGTACTGAAGGAGCTCGTTGTGGGGGGTGCCGATGTGATAAGTGTTG
Source organism: Lachnospiraceae bacterium UBA4292 (assembly GCA_002395865.1). Classification (GTDB taxonomy): domain Bacteria; phylum Bacillota; class Clostridia; order Lachnospirales; family Lachnospiraceae; genus UBA4292. The sequence continues at coordinate 1,057 of DGVE01000007.1, forward strand.
AGTAACCCCTCGACACCGAAACCCGTCAAAGGCTTCTCCGGCAAATGCGAGAGAGTTTTTTTCCACAGTCCTATTCTTGTGGATCCCGCCTTATCTGGCAGTCCCTTAGACGGATCAGCTACAGCCTCCCCTATCAGTGTCGACTGTTTGCCTGCCGAGCTAACCAGATTACCGTACTTAAGGCTCATAAGTAATGTGATGAGAAGAAATGTTCCGAGCACTATAAGAGCCCATTTAACGCGCTTTCTGTCCTTAATAAACGTATATATGGCAAAACAGATGAATACAGTTAAAACACCCAAAAATGCACCGAGAGTGTCTACCGGCGCCATAAGTATCATACCGATCACAGCGCACACCGCTTCGACTATCCTCCAGCCGAGCTTCGTCTCATACACAAACATGATGGCCGCCGTCACTATCACGACCACCAGATAATACCCGTAGTGGTTTCTGTTGTGAAATACCGCGCATATATCGTGTTGGTTTAAGAAATCAAGTTTAGTGCCCCATTCATTTATCATTACCGCAATATTAAGCGGTATAGACGATATAAGAAAGCCCAGAAGGAGTCCCTTCTTCACCCTTACGCTCTTAAGCATTGCCCCGCAGAAAAAGTACACTATAGCATAGGTCATATAGCTGTAGATGCTCTCGTACATGTACGGATGTCCCGTCAGATCGTACTCATTCGGTCCGCGAAGCTTCGTGACGAGCAGTATATCGATGGCCATCAGCCAGAACAGAAGAAGCGGCAGTATCCTTATGATATGAGCCTTTTTGTTCGCCCAAATCTCCCTGCGGTTCGTGACGATATAGTACACGCCGTAAATATATAAAAACGCCGCCACAAAACGCGCCATCTGATGCACGCGCCTGATCATCTGCTGATACTGTACGACTTCGCTCGATGAAGCAGTCAGTATCATATTCCGATACTTGTCGGGCATGGCCGCCCTTATCACCATCTGAAGAAAGGGCGATACAAAGAACAGCCCCAGTGTGAACACCAGCAGCATATTCGACATGATCGCAAAGACCTGCGCCCTCTGTTTCTTCTTTTTTTCCTTCTCTATGAGACTCCAGATCTCATTTTCCTGTTCAGTCATTTTTTATCTCACTTATCACTTCTTACCGTATATCGCCTTCCCCGCGAATATGCTTACCAAAAGCATGGCGAGGGCTCCGCCTGCCGCCGCAAGTGGATGAAACATTGCGCCCACACCCGCCGCAGCCGGTATCAGCGCCACCAGTGCCATTATCTTCGCGAACGTCCTCGCGTACCTCTTCTGCTCTCTCTTCGTCTTAAGCTCGCTGGCCCAGTACCGCGCGATCATCTTGTAGTCCCTCGATACCGCCAGTATCAGAGCATATAAGAGCAGACACGCGGAGAATATAAACATAAGTATTGAAAAAGGGTTCATTTTTTGCACCATTCTGCAGGCATTGTATGTACCGACCGAAGGTCGAGTACGGGGTGCACATCGGTAACGTGCCTGCGCGACACCGATGAAAGATTGAAAGCCTGTCTTTCAATCTTTTGATCCCTCCCCCTATCTCACCCTTGTGACCGAAACGACGACCTTAGTATTCTTCAGATACTCCACTCTGTACCTTCTTCCCTCTTCCGGCAGTTCATCGTATGCGCTCTTTAAAAGTATCAGTCCACTGACAGGTCCCGACAGCACCACAGGGTCATACGCCCTCCGGCTCGCGTAATCATAGACCGACCATCCCACTTCGTTCCTGCCAACGGCGCCCTTTTCCTTGTAAATACCCTCTACGGTTTCATAATTACCGCTGTGGTATGAATTCAGGTCCTCCTCTGCCAGCAGCGCATCTTTCCTCTCATCTGCATAGAAGCCTGCTACAAAAGCTGCCGCAACGACGATCACTATAACGATAGCCTTGGTCTTGTCTGTATAAAGCTTCAGCGGCCTGACAAAGCATCTGATCATAAATGCCAGCGAACCCGCCGCTGCCGATATGATGACCGCTGTCAGACAGTAATGTGCTTCATTGGCACGGTAGAACAGAAATCTTTCGATCGGGGCTTTTGGAGCATATTTCGCCAGAAGCAACGGATAGACAGTCATGGATGTAATAAAAACTGTTGAAAAAAACAGTATCACAAAAGCGTTTAACGGAAGCTCACCCTTTGTCTCATGCGCAGCTTCCAGCGGGTATGAAGGATATTCGATCAATTCCTTTCGTCCGTCTTTAAGGCGAACCAATGTGTCATCGTAAGGTATCTCGATAGTTCCGGCTTTCGGATTATGCGTCACTCTGACGCCCTGACTTCTCTTCCACCCGTATATCTCGCTTCTTCTGAACACTCTCTTTTTAAAGAAGCCGAAGTATATCAACACCTCTCCGGTCAGTAGAAATCTTCCGCGCTTTAATGTATGGTCGAGCTCTCTCTCCACCGCCTCAGTAATCACATCAGGCAATGCCCTCAGGTCTTTTCTGAAACGCGCCATCGAAATGCTCTGACAGATAACAAGCCCTATTCCAACCACAGCACAGATACCCACAAGAAGCCATACGATCAGTTCCATTTCACGGCTTCTACCGGTAGTTACACACCTGTAGATAGTTATCTTAAGCAGCAAGATAAAAGGCAGCAGCGCGCAGAACCGATATGAAAATAATTCTCTTTTGTAGTACTTTTTAAGCTTACCTGTCATCTTCTGTCCTTACAGCGGGGGGGTACAGACTATCCTATCTCAAAAATCCCCCACTCCCGTAGTATTAGCCCGTTAGTGGAGGATCTTTATCATTTAATACTTTCTTCTAAAGCGCTGATTGTATAGAATACTCAATCTAAACCACAGCTTCACGCACTATTGCATCGATCTGTTCTTCTGTAAAACCATTTTTACGCATGGCGGAAACAAAAGCGCTCTCGGTCCTCTGTTTCCCCTGTGAGAATCCTTGCTTAAGGCCACGCTCTATTCCCCGTTCTATTCCCCGTTCTATTCCCTGTTCTATTCCCTGTTCTCGCTCCTCTTTCAGTATCTCCTTAAGTGCATCACACATGCTGTCACCCTCCTCTCTCTTATCCGGCAGCTTCACGTCAAGTACAGCTTCAGCCACCGCACGGACTTCATCCTCCTGGGGCAGGATGGTATTGCTTTCCATAAATCTTCTGAGCCTGGTCTTGTTCTCACTCTCACGAACCAGAGTCAGCAGGAAACCAAACTTCTCACCATAAGCAGCTATCTCATCATCAGACATGCCATGTGCATCGATCAGATTGAGGCGGTAATCCGGAACGCTGCTGCTGATATCCGCATCTTCAGGCAGTTTTAACATATCGTGAAGGGTTCTGGGGCCCGACCACGGACTGCTGCTCCAGTTTACAACGATAGTCACGGCCGGAATCAATCTGTCGTCTTTACTGATACCGGAAAACTGTTCATCGCTAAAGGGTGCCAGGTCCTTCTTTTCGCGATGAAGCTGTTTTAGTTCCCTCAACTGTTTCTCATAGCTCATGGTATCCATACTAATGCATCGCACAGGCATGGTAAGATCCGTCTTTTGCTGGTTTTCTATACCGATCAAAAGATATCTCGCTTCTCCGTTTTCTTTGATAACAGCCCTCTCAAAGATATCGCGGAGGTTCTTTTTTCGCGGTGGACTGATCTCGGTCACATCCATTTCCCTGAGTTCTTCCGGTCTTATGACCTTCCGCCCCCGGAACAGATAGCCGTTTACCGCATCAGCAAAGAACGTGCTGTTTTCAAAAAACTGTCTTGTTGCAATGTCATTCTTTCCCATTGCTTACCTCCTGAGTATTTGATATGATCCCTCAGTCAATTAGAATGACACGCTCCACACACCCATTTTAGTTTACCACAGCACTCACATAGGTGTCAATAAAAATCGTCACCGCACCGTCTCCGGCTTTAAGCGCTATAATAAAACGAATAATACATATATCTACAGAAAGGGTCATCAACATGAAAAAGCAAGAAGGAATCCTTCGCGTCGCGGCCTACTGCCGCGTCTCGACCAATGAACGCGAGCAGCACAATTCATACATCAATCAGATAAACTACTACACGGATTATATCGCTTCAAAACCGAACTGGTCGCTGGTATCGGTATTCGCAGATGAGGGCATTTCCGGCACCTCGGTCAAAAACAGGCAGGAATTCATGAAGATGTTTAAGCTATGCAGGCTCGGCAGGATCGATCTGATACTGTGCAAAAGCATAAGTCGCTTCGCCAGAAATACTCTCGACTGCCTGAGCTATGTCCGCGAGCTGAGGAAGCTCGGTGTTTCGGTGCTTTTTGAAAAAGAAAATATCAACACAGGTGAGGAGAATTCGGAGTTTATGATCACGCTGTACGCGGCCTTTGCGCAGGCCGAATCCGAGTCGATAAGCAAGAACATCACCTGGGGCATCGAGAAGAAATACCGGGAGGGACGCGTCACCTATAAACTCGGCTGCGTGCTCGGATACCGCCTCGGGCCTGACGGACGCCCCGTGATAATCGAGAGCGAAGCGGTGCATGTCAGAAGGATATTCTCCATGTTCATCGAAGGAAGAAGCATGGGATATATTGCAAATCTCATGAGTGCAGAAAACGTCGTCAGGCGAAACGGCAGCAGCTCCTGGTCGCGAAAAAATGTCGAGCAGATACTGAAGAATGAAAAATACGCAGGCATGGCCATTCTCCAGAAGACCGTTACGACCGATTTCATCACTCACACCCGTTCAAAAAACACCGGCCAGAAGCCGATGTATGTCCTGAAAAATATACACGAAGCGATAGTCAGCGAAGATACATTTAACGAAGCAAAGAAAATGTTTGAAAAGCGCCGCCTCGAGCGCCTTACGCAAAAAGCCTTCTCTGCCACCCGCAGAACCCCCGCACGCAGAATGTCCTTCGGCCCCCTCCTCTTCTGTCCCTGCTGCACAGGCAGCTTCCGCCGCGTCGTCCGAAGCTATAAAGGCGCAAAATACGCTCTGTGGCGGTGCGCCTCCCGCTTGGAGGGTGGGCCGACAAGATGTCCGCACGGAGCAAGCATAAGAGAAAGCGTACTGATCGATAAGCTGAGGGAATACTGGAACGAAAATCTCGCAGAAACAACCGGACATCCATTACCAGAGGACATCGGTGGATTTGAATGGGGGTTGTTTATCAGGAGGATAGAGGTTGGGGAAGAGGGTATGCGGATTTTGGTGAAGTAAACATATGCATGGTTTACGATGAGT
>DGVE01000085.1 GCA_002395865.1 Lachnospiraceae bacterium UBA4292
TCTTGACAGATATCAGATACTCCCCGTTTATCTCAAGCTCGGGAACGCCTTCCGCGACCCACATCGAGCCGTCCAGCTCTCCGCCCACGAAGCTGACATCCATGACATTGATGATATTCTCACCCTTTATCACCTTTTCCACTTCAAACGTATATATTATGTGAGGAACCAATTCTATACCGGATGAGCCGGTATTGATCACAACCTGTCTTGACTGGATCACTTTACCGACGATCATCGCATCCGCGGCTTCCTTCAGCTTATCCATTGACCCGTATGCGGGATAATCCGCATTTATCGTGACGGTCTGCAGCTCCTGCGCCGCTTCTTCCTCGGTCAATACTCTTTTGACCTCGAACTCCACATAGGCAGGTATCTTCTCTGCATCTCTGTAACCGGAAGAGGTCTGTGTCATATCATCGCAGAAGTAGGGCTCATACCCCGGATAGCTGTAATACCCCAGATATACTCTGTATGTACCCGGATTCAGGGTCTTGTAGCTCTCAAATCCTACCCCCAGATCAAAATAACTGTTATGGATGCCGAAAGCCCCCTTTTGCTTCACATGTAATTCATCGGTAAATGCAAACTCACCTTCCACATGCTCGCAGGGCACCATCTCACCGTTCTCGCTCTTAAGCAGCTCATAATGTGATCCGAAACACAGGAAACAGCCGTCTGTAAGATTCTCGAGCGAAATATATACTCCCTTACTGTTACTGTATGTTGTAAGCCCGAAGGACTTCTCCCCGGTACTGTCCGTGAAGACCTTATGCTGCTCTTCATCGCTTATGAAGATGTCATACCGCGCATCGTTAAAAACTATACCTTTTTCGCCGTCGTCCTCCACGACATCATCCTCTGTCGAAGGAACAGTATTCATTGTTGTCTCCTCCATAGATGTGTTTTCAGCCGTTGTACTGTCCGTAACAGACACTGCAGTACCTGCCGTCCTCGAACAGCCGCACAGCAGCACCGCTGCCGCTAAAATCATTTTTCTGTTAAACATAAAAGTCACCTCCTATTCACTGCACATTTTTGCTACTTCTGCCGTCATTTCACGGTTTATTATACTTGTCCGCCATACACCGAAGGCCTTACATTTTTCAGAATTACTTACATCAGTCCTGTCCAGAAGATCTATATCCACATCCACGGGATACCTTCCTGTATAGTCGCCAAGTGTATGGTATGTATCATTTTCAGCATCGTATGCAAGAAAATATATCCACTTACTGTCCTTCCACATCGGGGTCATCGCCGAATAGGCTATTATCTGGCGATGTGCATCGTCATAAGCATATCTTTGCGAGATAACGATCTTATCTTTTTCCTCTCCCTTTATGGTCCTTTCGACCGTAAGTGTATTGGTCGCCATGGCGCCGATAACAGTCCCTCCGCCATCCGTTAAAAACTTCGCATCATCATTTTCTTCAAAATGGCCTATAACTATAAGATCCGCATCCGATATGAGCTTCCCGAGATCGTCATACAACTCGCTGTCAAAACTCATACTTACAAATCTGTAACCTTTTCGAAAGTCATAATCAGATAATGCATAACACGACTCCACGTCGACATCAATTATATCTTTGCCTGTTGTTTCTTTCGTGTCTGTTTTTACCGGCACCACATCCTGAAGCACAGGGGTAACAGTTTCTGCAGAATGATCATTCATAGCTTTTACCGAAACGACTACAGCTAAAGCAGCGGCTATCCCTGCGCATGCGTACACCGATCTGCGGATCCGCAATTTTCTTTGAGCACGCTTTCTCAGGTACTCATCCCTTCTGGCTATGACTCTGTTATACATCACCTCGTCATCTCTGTCCATATACGTATCCCCTCCTCTCCAGCTCTTTTTTCATGGCCGTCTTAGCCTGATAAAGCATGTTTTCGACCTGCCTTTTGTTCTTTTTCATGATTCCGGCGATCTCACCGTTATCAAGCTCCTCGAAATATGACAGATACAGTACCTGACGATACTGCGGGGCGATCGCGGAGAGCGCCTCATGCACCATTATCCTCTCCTCATCGCGGATATACGCGCTTTCCAGAGAGATGACCAGAGCATTCTGTTCTTCACCCGAGAGCGGTACGACAGCTATCCTCTTCTGTTTTCTTATATACGCCCTTGCGATGTTATGGCCGATTGAATAGAGCCATGTTTTAAAAGAGCTTTTTCCGTCATATTTCGGACGTTTTACCGCAATTTCCGCAAACGTCTCAAAGGCCAGCTCCTTTGCTGTCCCGATATCATCCACAAGACTGTTCAGATATAGAGTTAGTCCTTTCCGGTGATCGGATATGATCTGCTGCAGTCCCTCATCCTCCCCGGAAAGAAACAGGCGGTAGTTTTCACCGTTATCCATGGCCATGGTCTCCTGCTTTCCCCTCACTTATTGGTCTTCACTTATTAGTGTCATAAAACGCAAAAAACTCTTAGAAAAAAATACATTTTTCCCAAGAGTTTTTCAAGAGATCTTATGCTTACTTCTTCCCGGCATAAAAATCTATATTTCCGACCAGATAAACATCCGCTCCACTCGACACCGGGGACGAATAAGTACCGTCAACTTCTTTATTCAGAAATCTGAAGCCGTGACTGATTCTGTAACGTCCTTCACGATCTATATTAAAGCCTCCCTCGTGAAATCCGACCACTCCGGTTCTGCTCTCCCCCGGTGCAAGAGGCCGCGGAGGCTCATCACCGACTGTTACGACTGAGCCCAGTTTGGTCCACTCGCCGTCTCTGAGACCGAATGTTAGAAATTCATGAATATAACCTGTGTCAAGGTACAGATCTTGGCTGGTGTTCGTCACCTCCATCTCAACACCTTTTTCGGTTATACCGATGATACGTATCTTAAACACCATCCCACCATCGGGATCGCCGATCACCGTTTCCGCCTCCTTGGGCCAATAGATATCATAACCACCGACTGAGGCAGACGAAAGCTCTCCAAAGAGGTAATCAGTCCTGTTATCCTGTGAAGTGCTCTCTGAACTGCAGGATATGCAAATAACACTCATCGCCGCAATGATCAATACAACAAGTAATCTTTTCACGCTTTCACCCCGTCAATTTGTGCAAACTGTAAAACCAGCCTGGTTTATGTAGTAATAA
>DGVE01000151.1 GCA_002395865.1 Lachnospiraceae bacterium UBA4292
TATCCGGTTCATGCGCATTGCTCAGCACATATTTCTCTACGCTGACTGCGTATGCGATACACGCTTATGACTTCAAGTTCAGAGGCGCAATATTTACATTCATACTTGCTGTCATGATGATCCCCAGCCAGGTAACGATCCTTGGTTTTGTTGATTTGCTTGACAAACTGGGTCTGGTTGAGAACTACACCGGTCTGATCGTTCCCTCCATAGCTGCTCCCGTAGTATTCTACTATATCAAGCAGTACATGGAGTCGGCTCTGCCGCTTTCACTCGTTGAGGCTGCCAGAATTGACGGCTCGGGTGAGATCAGGACCTTCAACTTCATCGTGCTTCCCCTTATGAAGCCGGCTATCGCAGTTCAGGCCATCTTCGCATTCGTTGCACAGTGGAACAACTTCTTCGTTCCTTCGCAGGTCATCATCGAGAGGAGAGATTTAAAGACTGTGGCTCTGCTCATCGCAGATCTTCGTTCGGCAGACTTCCTTAACTGGGATCTTGGTCAGGTAAACATGTCTATCTTTATCGCTATCTTCCCTGTTATAATTATATATCTCCTTCTTTCAAAGAACATCGTTGGTGGACTTACACTCGGTTCCGTAAAGGGTTGATACTACTTTACCATAATAACTTCAGGCCGTTGCAGATGCAGCGGCCTGTTTTATTGCATAAAAAACCCCGCCGTTATCCGGCGGGGGAGAGGATCATAGGAATTTTTCGAATTCGTCGCGACACATCGGTTCTGCGAAGAGATTGCCCTGGGCGACCACGCAACCGTTGTCGATGTAGAACTGCTTCTGGGCTTCCGTCTCGATGCCCAGGACCGTGACGTCCATATTGAGGCCGGCGGCAATGTTAATGAGGCTCTTGATGATGATGTCGGCGCCTTTTTCACCGATGCGGGCCGTGAGGGTTTTGTCGATCTTCACGCCGTTCGCGCCAAGCTCGGAGAGCGAGAGGATGGGGGAGTTGCCGCTTCCGAAATCGTCGAGTGAGACTGTGAGGTCATACTCTTTCATCTGGCCGATGAACTTCTTGAAGCTTGCGTACTGTGAGACATCGGGGATGGAGGTGAACTCTATCTCAATGTAGCTCGGATCGACGCCGTAGCGGTCGATGATGTTCATGATGCGATCGACGAAAGCCTCGTCCTCGAGATGCCTCGGAGAGAAGTTCACGCTCACGAGCGGAGCTTTGCCCTCGGCCGTCCAGTCCAGGAGATCTCTGCAGACCTGGTCGAGTACATAGTAGTCGAGGAGGAAGATTCTGTCATCGTTTTCGATCTCCGGGATGAAGTCATCCGGAAGCAGGAGCTTTGAGCCATCCTTCTTTCTGACGAGAGCCTCGGCACCGAGCACGGAATTGTCCTCGAGAGAGAACTTCGGCTGGTAATATACCTGGAAGAGGTCCTCTACGATAGCGTTGTTGAATGCCTCCATCTTCTCTGCCATCTCCGACGCGGAAGCCTTCTTCACGCGAGAGTTTGCATTGTCCTGTATCTTGTCCTGAAAACGCTTCGAAAGCTCGATGAGGCATGTGGAGAAATCCTTGGTGCTCTCCGGTATATCGAATCTCGTGATATCCGCCTCGATATCGAGAGGTATCTCCGTGGCGTCAGATGCGACAGCGGTGATGACTGTGCGTGAGACCTTCGCCACGATATCATCAGCGCGCTCCTTCTTCACCAGAAGCAGGAAGCTGTCACCTCCATGTCTGGCTACCGTCTCTTCGGGCAGCATACCTGTCTGAAGGAAGGCGGAGAACTTGCGGAGCACCTGATCGCCTATGACGAAGCCGTAGCGGAAGTTGATGCTGTTGAAGTCCTTGATGTTTATGAGCATGGCGGTGAATTTGCCGATGCTGCCCACCATGCAGTGCTGCCGGCCGGTGGAGCAGAAGCTCACATAGTTCGGAAGACCCGTGAGGGTATCCGACATGGAGTTCGCCTGGGCAATGTCGGCCATGCGAAGCCTCGAGGCAAATACGAATGTCGTCTCGGCGATCATAGCCAGCTGTGAGATCTGCTTCATGGACCACTGGTCGCATGAAGTGGTGGCGTAGATCGTGACCTCCACGACGATGTCGTCCGACATCATGAACTGGTAGTTCTGATTGACCTCAGAGTTGAAGCTGGCTTTGGACACGAACATATCGAGCTTCAGGTTTGAATTCCTGATGCCCTGAAAAAAGCCCGGTCTCCTGGGGGTAAACGACAGACACACCTTGCCGATGTGCAGAGGGTGCTCCAGTATCTCGAAAGCCTTCTGGAAACCCTCGTTTAATGAGTGGGGCTGTCCCATCTCATGGAAAAAGTCCTGAAACAGATCCGGATATAATTCTGCGGCCATAGCGCCTCCTGTGCCGCTCTCGAGCGGTTAGTTTTTTGTTTCGAACATCCTTTGGAGGTATCATAACACATTTTTGAAAATTTTGCAACTTTATTGACACATTCGTGCTCTTTTGATAAAATAACAGAGTTATTTTTGGTATGAATGTGGGCAAACGCCCGGAGGTTTTCTTTGGATCAGAACAGAATCAGGAATTTTTGCATAATTGCGCATATAGATCA
>DGVE01000122.1 GCA_002395865.1 Lachnospiraceae bacterium UBA4292
GCCCATCTGGGCCATCGGTACAGGCGAGACAGCTACCGCAGAGCAGGCTGAGGAGGTATGCGCAGCCATCCGTCAGTGCATCCGCGAGGTGTACGATGATGCTACCGCAGAGTCCATCCGCATACAGTACGGCGGTTCTGTAAATGCAGGCAATGCTGCAGAGCTCTTCGGCAAGCCCGACATCGACGGCGGACTTGTGGGCGGCGCTTCACTCAAGCCTGATTTCGGCAAGATCGTAAACTACAAGTAATAACAATAACCCGGCCGGACTCTTTAAAGAGTCCGGCCTTTTTGATAATATTTTTTTTAACCTTTTTAAAACAATTTTTTATTGATAACGGTATGATAATGTAGTAGACTATAAATAACTGCAGTTACTTGATGGAGGTATTGCCGTGGCAAGAAAAGTGATCGCTCTTTGTGTGACAGGATATAACTGTGAGTATGAGACGATGATAGTTGAGGGTGTATATAACAAGTGTCAGGAGGAGAATATAAACCTCCTTGTTTTCAATCCTCTCATGGTGAAACCGTCCCTGAATCTGGGCATTAAGGCTGACCCCTCCATCGTAAGGGGTGAGAGCGAGATATTCAATCTCATCAACTATGACCACATAGATGGCATAGTGATGGTGGGTGAGTCCTTTATGGACACGGGAATGGTCGCAAAGATAAATGACAGAGCCCTTGAGAGAAATATTCCCGTGGTGAATATAAATGATCCCGAGCATCCCGTCCAGTACAATATAGAGCTCTCCGATAAGAATGCAATGGAGACGGTAATGCGCCATTTAGTGGAGGATCACGGTCTGCGCATTATCAATTTCGTCGGCGGCTTTCCCGGCAATCTTCAGACGGAGGAGAGACTTGCGGCATACAAAAAGGTGCTTACGGAGAACGGCATCCCGATAGAGGAGGACCGCATAGATTACGGTCACTTCTGGAGGGAAGCCGTGGATTGCGTGGATAAGTTCATGAAGGCCCCCGTGAAGCCTCAGGCGATAGCGTTTGCAAATGATACAATGGCCTTTTTTGCCATGGATTACCTGAAGGAGCACGGCTATTCCATACCTGATGATATCGTGATCACGGGCTTTGACGGCATAAAGGACTGCTTCGATTACGACCCGACTCTCACGAGTGTCAGGAGGGCATTTTCGACCGCCGGAGTACGCGCGGTCGAGATGCTGATAGATGTATGGCATGGTAAAAAGCCGGATACCCAGTATGTGGAGTCTGAGCTGCTGAAGAATCAGTCATGCGGCTGTGCTCCGAAGAAGGTGGAACGCTTCAATTATTATGACGAAAGATATTTCAGCAAGAATCTGTACGGAGAATTCAACGGCTATCTTCAGACTATGAACATGAGCTTCGCCGAGACATCGACCGCGAGACAGCTGTTCATGGATCTCAAGGCAGGAGCGGATTTCTTCAAGCTCAACAGAGTGTTCATCTGCATCTGCGACGGTGTGGAGAATCCGGAGAGACGTCTGAGCGATGCGGGAAGAAAACGCTACGGCATCACACAGAAATGCGTGTCCATGACGCAGATCAATCACGATGTCGAGGTGGGAACTGTATTTTCCACAGCCGATTATGTACCTGTTGATATAATGCATGATGCAACACCCTGTGCATTTTTCTTTTCACCACTGTATTTTAAGGACACATTCCTCGGATATATCGCGTATGAGCCGAAGGTCATAAGGCATGAGATAGGCAATCTGCTGTGCACATGGGCCATGCAGATCGCGAATAATGCGGGCTCATTCTACATGAAGAACGAGCTGCAGTATGTGGTGGAGAGACTTGATGATCTCTATGCGAGAGATTCGCTGACCGGACTTTACAACAGGCGCGGGATGGACAAGAACATGCCCATGATAGAGCGCGCGGTACGGGATGGCGACTATGTGGCCTGCATAGTGTCCGATGTGGACAATCTCAAGAAGGTGAACGATGCCTTCGGCCACGAGGGAGGAGATACGCTCATCATAAGAGTAGCTGTCACACTTTCGGAGGCTTTCCCCAAGGACGCCATAAACGTCCGCACCGGCGGAGATGAGTTCCTTACCTTCTTTACCTGCTCGCAGGAGCCCGACGTGGCCGCCATGATCAGAAAGGTGGACAACATGCTCGAGGATTTCAATAAGCACTCGGGTCTTCCGTACAAGGTGGGCTGCAGCTGCGGCTATGTGGTGAAAAAGATATCCTCCACGGAGGAATTTGATGAAATGACGAAGCTTGCGGATGAGAGGATGTATGCTGTCAAGCAGGAGAGAAAGGCGGTCAGAGAGTAATGTCTGAGGAAAAAAAACGAAGACGAATACAGGTCGGACTGCTCCTGGGATATCTTGAAGACGAATTTGACGCGAGCGTTTGCGCGGGAGCCATGGAGGCTGCCGCAGAGAGAGACGTGAATCTGGTCGTGCTGCCCGGAAGATATATAAAGGGCGTCTACAAGGATCAGCTGGGCTCTGCGTACGAGTATCAGTATCACACACTGTTCGACATTCCACTGTACACGAAGTTCGATGTACTGCTGGTGCTGGTGGGAACCATAGGAGGCCATATATCAAAGGAGGGACAGACCGAGTTCCTGAAGAGATATGAGGGCACGCCCGTCATAACCATTACCGGCGAGATAGAGGGCTATCCCAGCCTGGTGATCGACAACAACATGGGTATGGGCGAGGCGATACGCCATCTCATAGATGTTCACGGATGTAAAAATATCGGTTTCGTGAGCGGTCCCATAACGAATGACGACGCGAGGGACAGGTTGGCTGTATATACATCGGTACTCGCGGAGTACGGCATAGACTACGACCCGAAGAAGGTGGCCTACGGCAATTTCTCCAGATATGTGGAGAGGGAGGTCGAGGAGCTGCTCGACAGAAACAACGATCTCGACGCCATAGTGTTTGCGAACGATCAGATGGCCTATGCGGGCTACAAGGTCTTCGAGAAACGAAACATCACTCCGGGCAAGGACATAATGGTCACCGGCTTCGACGATGACCCGGTGTGCATGGAGCTCTCGCCCCATCTGACCACAGTGAAGGCCGATTCGCGCGAGCTGGGCTATCAGGCGGTCGTGGAGGCGGTGAATCTGACTCTCGAGGGCGAGATGGACAGGAGCATCATATCCTCCCATCTGGTGGTGCGCGACTCGTGCGGCTGCACGAACCACCACTCCGAGGAGCAGCAGCTCTGGAACAGTATAGAGAGCGACCCCAGAAGGATCTCGGAGTATCTGGGCTCGTATCTGTTCGGTACGGATCATTTCAACAGGCACCAGAAGGAGCTCTGCTACAGAAGCGTGAGCACCATGGACATGATGCCTCTTCGCGATATACTGCAGAATGAGAGCCAGATGACCGGCACGCTCATGAAATACATCCTCCGCTGGATCAGGGAGGGTCGTATCTCGAGCGAGAGATTCTACACGGTTTTAGGCATCCTTCACAGCAGGTGCTACAAGAAGGCCCAGAACGTGCGCGAGATAGAGCGTGTGAACAATATGTTCGCCACCTTCTTCCGCGATGTGGCCGAGGCGAACGAGAGGATAGGGATCGAGAAGGAGAAGGAGAACTCCCGCATTGCTCTGGAGACGAATGCCATAGCCAAGGACATGGTGGTCTTCGACACGATCGACGACAGGTCGTATTTTACCGTCGTGGACAAGCTCGTGAAGATGGGTATGAAGTCCAGCTACCTGTTCGCGTACGAGGACACGATGAAGTACGCGGAGGGCGAGAAGTGGAGCTATCCGGACAAGCTCCTTTTAAAGGCCTTCAGCAATTCTGACGGCGCATTTCAGGTGCCGGGCATGAACCAGTACATTGATTTTTCGGAGCTGTTTACACACCGCTACATGGATTCGGACAAGCGCTTTACGCTTATAGTAAATGCGCTCTTTACGAACGAGGAGCAGTACGGCCTGCTTCTCTGCGAGATCGAGCCGGAGAAATTCAGCGTCCTGCAGGCGGTCAGCTACCAGATCGGTGCGGCTCTTAAGATCATTTCCCTTGTGAACAGGCAGGAAATGATAGAGAAGCAGCTGCGCGCGAGTCTTATCGAGGTCCGCGAGAACAACCAGCTTCTGTCGGAGCTCTCGAAGATAGATGAGCTTACGGGCGTGTTCAACAGGCGCGGTCTCTACGAGGGCGTACGTCGCAAGCTGAACGCTACGCAGAACCAGGAGCAGCACGCCTTCATGATATTTGCCGATCTGGACAGCTTAAAGATAATAAATGACCGTTTCGGCCACGAGGAGGGCGATTTCGCGATCAGAAGCGCCGCGAGCATATTAAAGAACGTCCTCGGCGAAGACAGCGTTATAGGGCGTCTGGGCGGCGATGAGTTCGCTGCGTGCATATTGCCGGATGAAGCTATGACCGTGAAGCGGATGAAGGAGCTCCTCGAGGATGGCATGGACGCTTACAACTCGGAATTCACCGTCGACAAGGAGTACGTGATACACCTGAGCGTCGGCGTATACGCGTTCAAGTGCAGCGGCGCCGTGGAGATCGGTGAGCTCTTAAGCCACGCGGACATGCTTTTGTACGAACAGAAGAGAAGGAAGAAGCCGATACTTAAAGTTGAGCTCGCGAAGCTGCCGAAGGATACCGGAGAAATGTCATGATAATTAAAAACGCACATGTAGTCGACCCCGTACTGGGCACCGACGAGATACTCGATATCAAGATAGAAAACAGTACCATAACGCAGGTGGGTAAGGAGCTTCCTTCCACCGACAGCGACATCATAGACGGCACGGGGCTCATAGCGGCCCCGGGTCTTTTTGATGCGCACGTGCATTTCCGCGACCCGGGCTTTACCTACAAAGAGGACATAGACACGGGTGCGGCGGCTGCGGCGAGGGGCGGTTTCACGACCGTCGTGATGATGGCGAACACGAAGCCGTGCGTCGACACGCCTGAGACCCTCCTGTATTGCACCCAGAAGGGCGAGAAGACGCCCATCCATGTTCTGGCGACTTCCACTATAACCAAAGGCTTAAAGGGCCTGGAGCTGGTCGATATGGAGGAAATGGCGGCCTGCGGCGCTGCGGGCTTCACGGACGACGGAATACCGCTCATGGACGAAAAGCTTCTCTATGAGGCGATGCAGAAGGCGGTCGAGCTTGACCTGCCCATCGCGCTTCACGAGGAGGATCCTCTGTTCATAAAGGCCCCCGGTGTAAATATGGGTGCTGTCTCGGAGGCTCTTAGCTACGGCGGCGCGAGCCACACTGCGGAGGATATACTCGCCGCGCGAGACGGAATGATGGCGCTCAACACCGGAGCCAGTGTGTGCATACAGCACATCAGCTCACGCGCGAGCGTGGAGGTTGTCCGCATGCTTAAATCTCTCGGCGCTGACGTTCACGCCGAGGCCACGCCGCATCATTTCACGCTTACGGAGGAGGCTGTCCTCAAATACGGCACGAACGCGCGTATGAATCCGCCTCTTCGCACGGAAAATGACCGCATGGCCATCATCGGCGGCATCATGGACGGCACCATCGACATGATAGTTACCGACCACGCGCCTCACTCGCGTGAGGAGAAGGCGCGGCCAATGGAGTTGGCTCCGAGCGGCATCACGGGGCTTGAGACCAGCCTCGGTCTTGGTATTAAATCGCTCGTGGAGCCCGGCTACATCTCCCTCATGAAGCTCATGGAGCTCATGAGCGCCAACCCTGCGCGGTTTTACCGCATGCGCCCGGGCTGCATCGCACCCGGGGAGCCGGCCGACCTGGTCCTTTTTGCTGAGCATGAGCTATGGACGGTCCGCGAGGAGGACTTCGCCTCACGCTCCGCCAACAGCCCCTTCATCGGCTGGGAGCTGCCCGGCCGCGTCCACTACACCATATGCGCCGGTCGCATCGCCTACCGCGCCTGACCCTTTTGCTTTTTCCGGCTCCGCTTCGCGGGGCTTTTTCTTGGCCCCACAAAGCGGGGCCATTTCTGTTGTTCAACCACCACGTGCCAAGCCACCACACCGGCAAGATATGTAAACTCATGAGAACACGGTCGACTACCCTCATCTTACGCCGTCGCATCTGCATCGTTCTCTGGGAGGCTATAGTGCGGGCCTCCTTCGAACGAGCAGCGACGACGTAAGACTCGGTCGCTCCCTACCGTCTCCTGAGTTTACATATCCTACCGGCGTTTACACTGCTACGTACCCGGGAGAGCAGAAACCTCCCTGACGGGGGTGGGGCCGTGGCACGTAGTGGGGTCAAAATGTAGTGTGAGAAAAAACCCCTTGACAAGAGGGACGGGGACGGCTATTATAGTGCAAATGGCTGTGAAGGTGTGTAAGTAGCGGCGCAGTAAGCTCTTCCAGAGAGCCCGGGAAGGTGTGAGCGGGCGGAGCGTGTGACGTGAATTTCAGCATCGGAGCCTTCCGTGAAAGCAGTAATGTCCGAAAGGACGGATAGATTAAGCGGAGCCTGCCGCGGCGCGCGGCATAAGAGAGCGGACGTAGTCCGAATATGGGTGGTACCGCGGGGAAACTCGTCCCATGTCGATGAGATGTGGGGCGGGCTTTTTTATTGCCCGCGGATAAGCGGTGAGAGTCCGCGGAAAGGTTGGAACTGTTATGGAAAATTTAAACGAACTGAGCGAAGTGATCTCGCAGATCAAGGAAGAGATCACGAACGGTATCGAAAAGCTGGAGAACTCGCGCATGGCGTACGAGTTCAGGAAGAGCTTTATGGACAACAAGGCCGGCAAGATCAGCGCGCTCATGAAGGAGATGAGGAACATCCCGGGCGAGCAGAAGGCCGCATTCGGCAAGGGCATCAACGATCTGAAGAACTGGGCCGCAGGCAAGTTCGAGGAGATAGACGCGGCTTTAAAGGCTAAGGAGGCAATGGCCAGGTATGAGAGCGAGAAGATAGACGTGACCATGCCTTCGGTAAAGCCGGAGCTCGGCAACCTGCACCCCGTTACGCAGATAAGGAGCCAGATAACTGATATATTCACATCGATGGGCTTTGAGGTGTTCGAGGGAAGCGAGATCGAGACGGATTATTACAATTTCACGGCCCTCAATACGCCCGCGGATCACCCCGCGAGGGATATGCAGGATACGTTTTATCTCTCTCCCGGCTTCCTGCTCAGAACGCAGACATCTTCGGGGCAGATACATGTCATGGAAAACAAAAAGCCCCCGATTAAGATACTCTCCCCGGGAAAGGTGTTCAGATCCGACGACGACGCCACTCATTCGCCCATGTTCACGCAGATGGAGGGACTCGTGGTCGATAAGGGTATCACTCTCAGCGACTTAAAGGGAAGCCTCGACACTCTCGTGAAGAAGGTGTTCGGCGAGGAGACGACGACACGCTTCAGACCCTCGTATTTTCCCTTCACGGAGCCCTCGGTGGAGGTGGACGTGAGCTGCTTCGAGTGCGGCGGCAAGGGCTGCAGGCTCTGCAAGGGTACGGGCTGGATAGAGGTACTCGGCGCAGGCGTCGTAAACAGGAAGGTGCTTAAAAACTGCGGCATCGACCCGGACGAGTATTCGGGCTACGCCTTCGGTATCGGTATAGAGAGGCTTGCGATGCTCAAGTACGGCATCAACAACATAAAGCTGCTCTACGAGTCGGATCTGCGCGTTCTGAAGCAGATAAATGAAAATTAAGGAGGCGCGAAATGTTAGTACCTATAAGCTGGTTAAAGGATTATGTGGATATAG
>DGVE01000215.1 GCA_002395865.1 Lachnospiraceae bacterium UBA4292
CGGATCTCCGCCACCTGCTATCCAAGCATAAGCGAGTATCTCTTCGCCTGTATTTACATAGTTGCCCATGGTCCAGCCGTTGGTGTTGTCGCCCCAAGTGTAATCTTCGATAAATCTTCCGTTGTCGAGGAAGAAGATGGTATCCTTAGCGAGGTCTGAACCATAGTTATCTCCTGCGTGTTCATTTACGTATCTATACGCTGCAACTATAACGCCTGTATCCTTCGGCACCTTTACATCCGAACTGGTGGGAGATGCAGAAGATGAGGGCTCGGGGGTAGTAGGCTCTTTGGTGGTGGGCTCCTGTGTGGTGGGTTCGGGAGTGGTGGGCTCCGGAGTGGTCGGCTCGGGTGTAGTCGCCTCCTCTGTAGTGGGCTCCTCTGTCGTCGGTTCCGGCGTCGTTGGTTCCTGTGTGGTGGCCTCCTCGGTCACTGCCTCCGCTGTCGTTATCGCTTCAGTCTCTTCCGGCAGGCTGCTCTCAGCCTCGGACTGCTCGGCTGTGGGCTCTTCGGTGCTTTCTGCCTCCGAGCCGGTCTCATCCTTTGCACTTGCGGTGGTAGACGGTGCTTTCGTCTCGTCTGTCTCAGGCTTCAGCGCGTCGCATCCGGTTATCACGAGCATCGCTGCCAGACATGCATATATCTGTTTCTTCATATCATCCATCCTTTCCGCAGGACAATTCATAGCCTCCTGCATCTACCACTATACACTTTTCCACGCTCCTTTCAATCGCCAATAATGGCAGATTCTTGACGACCTTTTTTCTTTCCACCCACTGTCATATTAATGCACGAAAGTGTTGAAGTTACGAGCGTTTTGTACTAAAATGTCCTTGTGGCTGTGGCTCCGATGCGCGATGTCTGCGCGGTAAAAATCTCTCGCTTCATGGCTCGGAGCCACCCAATAAGGCCTTTAGTGTAAGGGTGGCTCCTGCGCTGACTTCCGCTCGAGAATTTTACCGCACAGACCTCGCTCACATTTGAATCTGCCTCCCAGCTGAGGGCCGTGTGCAACCCTTTTACGGAGAGCTATGAATACCCATAACCGGCACACACAGAATGTTAGATTGCTTTTTGTGAAGTTGCAAACAAAAAAGAAGCGAGTAACCCACTCAAGACTTAAAAAGCCAAGTGGTAAAAAACCGCTCCTTCTGAAGTGATGGTATCATGATAATAAAGACGTGTCAACTATTATCTTTATTTATACGGAAAAATGTGGATTATTTTTAGTGACAGCTGAACTGGATGATATGGGATGCTTCACCACTGTCGGAAGTGATGAGCGTCCTATCTAAGGAGAGCCGTGAACTACCCGCCGGGTGTGGATGAGTTTACTCCTGAAAACGATAGGAAGACGACCGCGCCTTGCAAGTTCCGTGCGCGCTCGAAGGAGGCCCGCACTATAGCCTCCCCGAGAGCGCTGCAATTGGAACGCAGCAAGGCAAGGGTAGTCGACGTGTTTTCAGGGGTAAAGCTCACCGCGACCGGCGGGGGGCCAAGAGCGGCCCCATGGCAAGGTAAAGCTCACCGCGACCGGCGGGGAATATGAGTCACAGGGCGGGAGGAGAGTGAAAGGAAGAGGTGTAGTATGACGACTGAACTTTTTGTGCAGGCGATAGGGAAATTCACAGCGGGACTGGTGCTGGTTGGGTTGCTGCTGTTTTTGCCGGCGGGTACATTCGGTTACTGGCAGGCGTGGCTTCTGATAGGAATTCTTTTTGGACCGATGTTTGTTGCGGGGCTGGTGATGATGAAGAAGAGCACCGAGCTTTTGAAGAAGAGGCTTAATGCCAAGGAGGAGCAGGACGAGCAGAAAGTGGTCGTGGCTCTGAGCGGTATCATGTTTCTCGCGGCATTTGTAGTTGCGGGACTGAATGTGAGATTCGACTGGTATGTGCTTCCGGTGTGGGTCTCCTGTGTGGCGGCAGTGATATTTATTGCCGCGTATGTTCTGTACGCTGAGGTGCTGAGGGAAAATGTGTATCTGTCCCGGACTATCGAGGTGCAGGAGAATCAGAAGGTCATAGACACGGGACTGTACGGTGTGGTGCGCCATCCCATGTATATGAGTACAGTTTTTCTTTTTCTCGCCATGCCGCTGGTGCTCGGCTGCGCGATATCATTTGCCATAATGCTTGTATATATTCCGATCATCGCGAAGCGTATACGAAACGAGGAGAAGGTGCTCGAGGAGGGGCTCGAGGGGTATGCAGAGTACAGGAAGAAGGTAAAGTATAGGTTGATACCTTTTATCTGGTAATGCTTCGGCTTCCGACGAATGATAAAGGATGAGATATGAGCAAGGACAAAGATGAACTGATCAGTCAGAGGATGCGCAGGCGTCCCCGATGAAGGGTGCGTATTTGTCGTACGATGACTCTGAAAGACCGGGACGTGACATCGACAGATAGCGTCAAAAGCTTTTATTGCGGTCAAAGAACGGTAAATACATTGAAAACCCCGGGCTTTTCTGTTATGCTGTCTTATATCGAGACAGTCAGGTGAGTTATGAGATTTGGATATTTGACGATATATATAGCTGAGATCATAATACTTGCGTTGTGTTCAGTTCAGGCCAGACGCACGGATAAGAGTATAAAGGGAGCACTGACCTTTGTTGAGGCGGCCGTCATTGTCCCGCTGGTTGGCAACGTGATAGTGCTTTTGACCGATGAGAAGCTTTATTCACTGATCGGTTATTATATGTATTATCTCGGCTCGAATTTGATGTTTCTTTCTCTGGTGTATTACGCCAATGAATACTGCAAGGGCATAGGCAAGGGTGGGAAGACGCATAAGCCCACGTTTATGTATCTTGGACTTGCGGCAGATTCAGCCCAGCTTATTATGAACATCTTCTTCGGACATGCTTTCGAACTCGTATACTCAGGCGATACGGGTGTATCTTATTATGAGATGATCCCGTATTTCGGCTTGGTGGTACACATAGCGGTCGGCTGTTTTATAATCCTGTGTATCATATTGATATTTGCGCTTGCAACTGTAATGACCCCTAAGATATACAGGGGAAAATATATGGTCATACTCGGTATGATGCTGTTTGTCGCTCTTTTCAGAGCATATCATCTGCTCATGGAGATACCGGATTATCGTTCAGTCATAGGCTATGGTGTACTGGGAATAGTCCTTTACTATTTCGCGGTATTCTACAGACCGCAGCGCTTCCTTGACCAGATGCTGTCGGATATTATCTCGGGCCTGCCGGATTCCTTTTTTATATTTGATTCCAACAGTAATTGCGTATGGGCCAACAGGGAGGGCCTTGCGCTGACCGGAGCTACGGACAGGAATCTGGAAATAGTGACCGATTCTCTTAAAGCACTTTTCGGATCTGTAGAATCGTCTGAGACAGGCACGTTAAGAAAACAACTCGACACTCCGTCTGGAGTAAAATATTATGACCTTCAGGAAAGCAAGGTCCGTTCAGAGAACGGAAAGCTTAACGGCTATTATCTTCGAATACAGGATGTGACTGAAGAGGAGACCGAGTTAAGAAACCGCGACGAGCAGATAGGCAAGATAAGCCGTGAGGCATATAAGGATGAGCTTACAGGTGTGGGCAGCAAGGCGGCCTACGCAAGG
>DGVE01000123.1 GCA_002395865.1 Lachnospiraceae bacterium UBA4292
CCTTGCCTCCGTTGTTTTCTATGAGCTCGCTGACCTCGCGCCTGCCGAGCGTCGGAAGCGTTCCGGTGACCACCACTGTCAATCCCGCGAGGGCATTGCCCGCGGCCTCCTTTTTGTCCATCACAAGCTTAAGGCCGTAGCCTTCGAGCCTGTCTATAAGCACGCGATTCTCCTCGTCTGCGAAGAACTCCGCGATACAGTGCGCAGTGATCTTTCCGATGTCATTAATCTCAACAAGCCTTTCCTCGCCGGCCTCCATCAGTTCCCTGATGCTGTCGAAATGCCTCATGACATCTCTGGCAGTGTTCTTAGCAACATTTCTGATGCCGAGACCGGTGAGAAGCTTTACGGGATCGTTCTCCTTCGATGCTTCGATGGCAGCCAGTATCTTATCGGTATTCTTCTCCTTACCTATAATGCCTGCGGCTATCAGCTCATCACGGTGTTCCCTCAGTGCATATATATCTGCACAGTTTTTCAGGAACCCGCCAGCTATAAGAGCGTCCACTATCTGCTCTCCGAGACCTATGATATTCATGGCATCGATTGACGCAAAATAGCTGATGTTTCGGGACAACTGTGCCGGGCAGGAGGCATTTACACACCTTATGTCCGCCGTATCCTCCTCGCGAACCAGCTCTGCACCGCACACAGGACAGTACTTCGGCGGCTCGTAGATATGTTCCGGCTCCTTCACGCAGCCGTTGAGCTTCGGTATGATCTCGCCCGACTTGAACACTTTGTAAGTTCCGCCGACACCGATCTTCATATCGCGTATGTAATCTATGTTGTGCAGCGTGGCACGGCTGACACCCGTTCCGCACAGTCGCACCGGACCCCCGGTCGCAGGGTCATGGAAAATGCCTGTAAACGTGAGTTTGCCCGTCCTGCCGACATCCACAGAGATCTCATCCATCACCACGTCCTTCTCCTCGGGCGGGTATTTATACGCTATATGCCCCGAACTGTACTTGCTGCCCGCAGGGAAATCATTTCGATAGGCGATCTGATTGAGCTTTACAACAGCGCCGTCGATATCAAAATCGAGTTTGCTCCTCATCTGCCCTATCCTGTCAATGGCTTCGAGCACGGAAGCCGTATCGGAGCACAGGATATGAATAACCGTCGGAACTCCCGCTCCCTTCAATATCTCCAGACCTCCTATATGCTCCGTCATCACCTGCTCGGGGCCCTTCTGCACGTTAAATACAAACATGCGCAGTCCTCTCTGCTTCGTGATGGCGGGGTCGAGCTGTCTGAGAGTACCCGCAGCGAGATTTCGTGGATTCGCCGCAGTCTTCTTGCCTGCCTTCTCCATCGCGGCGTTAAAACGCTCGAAATCCTCATGGCTCATATACACCTCGCCGCGAAGCTGCAGCTCGTCGTAAGGCAGGTCGAGCGTCTTCTTCACATCCGGTATCACGAGAGCATTTGCTGTTACATCCTCCCCCGTCACTCCGTCGCCTCTGGTCTCGGCGAGCTTTAAGTGCAGCTTCCCGTCCTCGCCCTTCACA
The DNA here is from genome assembly GCA_002395865.1 of Lachnospiraceae bacterium UBA4292. Classification (GTDB taxonomy): domain Bacteria; phylum Bacillota; class Clostridia; order Lachnospirales; family Lachnospiraceae; genus UBA4292. Next base: position 1,515 of record DGVE01000123.1, read on the forward strand.
TACCTGAGCGTCATGGACAGTCCGTCCACCTTCACCTCCACGGAGAATCTCGCGTCCGGATGCAGCTTCTTCACCTTCTCTACCCACGCTGCCACATCCTCCTTCGTGAACACGTCCTCTATGGAGAGCATCGGCACATCGTGCTCTATCTTCACTCCCGCCTCTCGCTTGGCCACTCCGCCTATCTTCTGCGTAGGCGAATCGGGCGTCACCCACTCCGGGTGCTCCTTCTCGGAGGCCTTGAGCTTAATCATCAGCTGATCGTACTCATAATCCGATATCTCCGGCGCGTCCTCGTTGTAATAGCGGTTCATGTGATAATCGATCGTCTCACACAGTTTTTTATAATCATCAAAACTCATATCATTCTCCCTCGATCCTATACTTCCCTGACCTCGCCCGGCTGCATGTCACCGAGAGTGTAGTCCATTACCCTTATCCTCTTCAGTCTCGTGACCTTCGCGCCGCACACCTCGCACATCCGCCTTATCTGCCTGTTTATTCCCTGCGTTATTACGATGTGAAATGTCCTCTCGCCTGTCTTCCACGCCCTGCACGGCCTGGTCATTATGCCGTCCAGCTCAACTCCACCGCTCATTCTCTTTAAGAATCCGTTCACAACCGGCTTATCTATCGTCACGACATATTCCTTCTCGTGAAAGTTTCCGGGGGCGCTCACCTGCCTTGCGAACTCACCGTCGTTCGTCAAAAGCAGAAGCCCCTCGCTCTGTTTGTCGAGTCTCCCGACATATATCAGCCTCGGATACTTCGACACGACCGGATCATCCTTCATCTGATCGTAAATGCTCCTGCTCCCCTGACCGTCATTCGAGCACACAATACCTCGAGGCTTATAGTACTTGAGCACCACGGTCTGCCTGTCCTCCGGCCGGTAATCAACACGCTCTCCCTTTACGCGCACCTCGTCGTCACCCGCCACCTTATCGCCGTTCACGGCCAACCGACCGTTTATCTCAACTTCCCCGGCCTCTATCATCCGATCCGCCTCGCGTCTCGAGCACACACCCGCCTGCGCGAGATACTTATTGATTCTGATGTTTTTTTCTTCTTCCACTTCTTTCTCCTTGCCCCCGCCAGGACTTGGCCGCCCACTGTTATTTCGGAGGCTCCACAGGGATGGCTCACCCACCCCCGCCGGGTAGTTCACTGCCCTCCGAAAAGGGACCGATCAGCACCTTCATGCAGGGGCTGTATAAAAAGTGTCCTGATGGTTTACACTCTGCGCTGTCTGGCGACCGCAACTGCATCCGGTATTTCCTCTTCTTTTTTAACATAGTCAGCAAGATAGGGTATGCAAAACATCACCTTCCCACGTTCCGGAGCTGCTATTATTCCATGATCGACCAGATAAGCTCTTGGTCTGCTTATTTTACTCTGAGTCACCCCCAAGCCACGGGCTATATCGGAAGTGCCCGCCAAACGATCCGAATCAAGGCATTCAGACATCTTTATAAGAAATGCCCTCTCACCATTCGCCAATTCATCCATCAAAGGTTTTAATGCACGCTGTTCGTAGGCAAAAATGGCATTTTTAACTGCCGTCCCGGCTTCATCCTCCGTAACGGTATGCCTCTTATCCGGCTCATTGCCATTGATATTCAGTATGAGGTGGTAACCGAGCAGCTGCATGATATAAGGATGTCCATAGCTTGCGCGGTTCAGTTTGGTAATTATCGATCGATCAACATTCAGTCCTTTTATCCGCGAAAAAATACTGATAAATGAATTTTCGGTTTCTTCCCACGTAAACAGGCCGAGCTCTTCATGAGTAGCCCGGCGCAAATATGTGCACCCCTCGTGTTTTATCACGCTTGAATAGGCATAGGGCAGACCTGCCACAGCCAGCATGATATCATGTCCCTTTCTGGATGCCATCTGAAAAGCATTGCAAAGGCAAGAAACATCCTCTATCGGGACCTTCTGTATCTCATCGATCGTGACCAGAATACCATTTTTGTTATTCGAGCAGGCATCCAACAGTAGCTGTTGCAGATTATCACGTCCTATATGCTCGGTTTTCGAAACAGAACCTGTGCTAAAACCACCGCCAATTCCCAAAATATTCGGACTCGCCTGCGGATTGACCGTTTTAGTCACTTCGTCGTATCCGGTCAAAGCATTTATAAGTTGCGCTATGGTATTATCCGGTCCAAGGTCTATCACCTTTCTCTTTTGAGCCGTCGCCCTTATGGAAAGCTGCTCCAGCAGAGCGGTTTTACCGCTTCCACGCGTTCCTGTAATAAAGATCGCGCGGTCATCACTACCCTTATCTACCATGGCATAATCAAACAGATTCAGTATCCTATCGCGGCCAAAGAATACGCCCGGTTTCCCTCCGAAAATAGGTGAAAAAGGGTTCAAAAACATAACACACCTCCGAATGGCATAGTTTTCGCTTTTGTAACTATTCAGCAGAACCATCCGAGTTCATGCGGGGCATGACACGTCCGGTAATTCCTGCATGGTTCTGAATAGTTACTCGCTTTTATACATATTATACAATGATATACCATTTATGTCAATTATGTCAAATCTGTCAATTATGTAAAATCTACGTCGTCGCTTTAAATCTGCATGTTCTTTCCCGCCTGTGGCCGAGCTTGGTTCCAACTGCCGATCGCTCCTTGTCATCCTGATCTTGCTCTCCTCCGCTGGACCTGGCTCCCCCTGCCGGTCGTGGTGAGCTTTACCCCTGAAAACACGTCGACTACCCTTGCCTTGCTGCGTTAATGTTGAAATATAAACCGTGCCAAGCGTCGCGCGGACCGACTGCAAAGATGCTTCGCATCTTCGCATGTTGCAGCGCTCTCGGGGAGGCTATAGTGCGGGCCTCCTTCGAGCGCGCACGGAACTTGCAAGGCGCGGTCGTCTTCCTATCGTTTTCAGGAGTAAACTCACCCACACCCGGCGGGTAGGCTGTTACAGTCGGGGATAATTATCAGATACATAATATCTGTCTAAGCATTAGTTTTATGTTCCGTTAAATTCCCAATCCCAATCCTTTAAATTAAAAACTGGTTTATATTTTTCATAAATTGATTTTATAATATCGCCCACTTCTTTTGATCCAAACCCATTGTTTGATTCACCGTCAATCCATTTATAAATCAGTTTCTGCACTTCTTCTGTAAAGCTATTCAAATATGAGTTTGTTTTAAGTGTTCCAATAAATGTCTGTAACCGAGCCATCGGTGGTTCCGGGTGTCATTCCCACATCGGACAGAACCTGCCATACAAAACTTGAACAGTCATAACAATTGGCCTTCCTTCGATAGTTTTGACTGTAGTTGCATCCAAGATAGTCGATCGCCTCGTTAACGATCTGCCAGCCGAGCAGGGTTGTGTCGGTTTCGGCGGCTGCATCCGCTGTCTCTTCCAGCCCGAGTCTGTCAGCCAGACCGGTTGGGAACAACGAAAACAACATAACGAGCGCCATCAGGACGGATGTGAACCTTTTGAGCGATGTTTTGCTTTTATAGCTCATAAAGTTTCTCCTTTCTAGTGTTTGATTGTAAGAGATTTATTATCTCTTTGTTTGTGACTTTTTTTTATTGATTTCTTTAGTCGAAAATAATCATAAAGACAGGATTTTGTTTTAATCCCAAAATTGACCGGTATACATTTCATCAGTCCATTTGCGATTGCCATTTTCATCTTGGTAAAATATTTCGTAATAAGCCCAATCGGACTTAAGATATAGGTCTTTGTATTTTTCGGCTCTTGCTTTGTCCTCTACCTGTGCATCCGGAGAAATGTATATTTTTTCATCCATTCCGAGCCCGTTGTATATATATAGGCTGTTTGTCCCATTGACTTTATCTGCCATTCCGTAAAGCACATGACCGCAAAGCATAACTCCGCATTTGCGACCTAGTCCAAATGTATTTTCGGAATATAGCACGGCCTCTCTGTAGGCGCTTTCGTTGCTTCCGGAGTAGGTGTTGTTGCATACTCTTCGGTATTCATACATTGTTCTTTCATTCTGCATGATGTAGCCGACTACAACGCCCTGATCCGGATATTCGTTTATGACGATTCCCCATCCTCGCTCATCCGTTCCGATGAACATGGCCACGTGACCGGT
>DGVE01000064.1 GCA_002395865.1 Lachnospiraceae bacterium UBA4292
CACGGTACTTCTGTACAGGAACTCTGGCCTGATTTCCATACGGCACGGTAAGTTCCGTAGCGTCCAGCTCCCGCAGCTCCTCCGGCTTGATAACCTGTTCCCCGTCATAGAGAAGGTAGTTGAAGGCATCAGCGAAAAATACCGGATTGGACAGATAACTCTTTTCCTCCGCATCCATTGCTCCCAATCGCGCCACCTCCACATACCGATCTCTATCGATGCACCACAAAGGATTGTAACATCTTCGGTACTCCTTACAGAAAGATTATATCACAAAACAATAATTTTGTATATGGCACAGGCTATCCTACATCGCGATAAATATATCTTTCCAACTACTGATTGTAGCAAAAAGCCTGTAGAATTAGCATAAATATCAATTTGTTTATAAAAAATTTATATTCTTTCACATGTTTCCTCTATCTCTTCCGGCACAACCTGTCCCATATTTTTCAAAAAACAGGAGGCGGAAATTCCGCCCCCGATAAGTATCATATTTACTTAATCTCCGTCAGAACCTTTCTGAGTATAGCATCCATCGCATCCACATCCGCCTCGGTGATGACGAGGGGCGGGAGGAAGCGCACTGTGTTGCTGCCGGCGCCTATGAGGATGAGGCCGCGTGCAAGCGCCTTAGCCACCACGTCGCCGCTCTTAACATCAGGCACGAACTCGAGGCCCTGCATAAGGCCCATGCCGCGGTGTTCCTTTACTATGTCGAAATCGTCCTTTATCTTATCAAGCGTAGCCCAAAGGTACTTAGCGACCTCCGCTGCCTTTTCGACGATATTCTCCTCCTCGAAGATGTCCAAAACGGCGTCTACCGCCGCGCATGCGAAGGGATTGCCGCCGTAGGTGGTGCCGTGATCTCCGGGCACCATGGTCGCAGCCCTCTGCGTGCACAGGAAGGCTCCCACGGGAACGCCGCATCCGAGCGCCTTCGCGCAGGTGATGATATCGGGCTTTATGCCGTAGCTCTGGAACGCGAACATTTTACCGGTACGCCCCACGCCGCACTGTATCTCGTCGAGTATGAGGAAGGCGTCGTGCTCGTCGCAGAGCCTTCTCGCAGTCTCTATGAACTCAGGCGTCGCAGGATATATGCCGCCCTCCCCCTGAACAGTCTCCATGATGACACAGGCAGTGTTGTCGTCCACATTTGCGATGAGCGCCTGCGTATCGTTGTAATCGATAAATCTGATGTTCGGGAGAAGCGGATAGAAGGGCTCGCGGTAGTGCTCATCACCGGTCACAGCCAGAGCGCCCGTGCTCCTGCCGTGAAAGGACTTGTTCATCGCGACGATGTTGTAGTCCTTCTTGCCCGCGAGATTCGCGTGCTTTTTCGCGAGCTTGAGCGCACCCTCTATCGCCTCGGTGCCGCTGTTCGTAAAGAACACCCTGTCCATGCCGCTGACCTTCTTGAGCTTGAGCGCAGCGTTATGTGCAGGCATGGTATAGAACAGATTCGACGTGTGGAGAAGTTTTCTCGTCTGGTCCGTGAGCGCCTTTGTGTACTTCTCATGGCCGTAGCCGAGCCCCATCACCGCGATGCCCGCGCCGAAGTCCAGATACTCCTTTCCGTCGATGTCGTAGAGCCTCACGCCCTCACCGTGGTCAAAGACCACATGAAACCTGTTATATACGTGGAGGAACGCATCCTCCGTCTCTTTTACTACTTGTTCGGTCATGTTATGCATATGCACTTTTACTCTCCATCATAAAACCTCTCGGCGCCGTCGCGTATGATCGCGGTGCCGACGCCCTTGTTGGTAAAGATCTCAAGAAGCAGGCAATGCGCAAGTCTTCCATCCATGATGTGGACGCGGTTTACGCCGCTGTTCACTGCCTCCATGCAGTTCGCGAGCTTAGGAAGCATACCTCCGCCTACAGTGCCGCCCTCTAAAAGCTTTGCGAGCTCCATCGTATTCATCTCGGATATAAGTGTGGACGGATTCTTCGGATCTGCGTACACTCCCTCCACGTCCGTCAGGAACGCGAGCTTTTCCGCATTGACAGCCTTCGCTATGGCACAGGCCGCATCGTCCGCATTGATATTGTAGGGCATGAAGTTATCGTCATAGCCTATCGGGCAGATGACGGGCAGGAAATCCTTCTCGAGCAGGTCGTAGAGAAGCTTCGGATTGACCCTGTCGACCTCTCCCACATAGCCGATATCCTCTCCGCCGACTATCTTCCTGTGCACATGAAGCAGTCCGCCGTCGCGTCCGCTCACACCGACGCCGAGCACTCCGAGCTCCTGAACATGGCCGACTAAGCTCTTGTTCACGCGGTTGAGTACCATCTCGGCGATCTCCATGGTCGCCTCGTCGGTAACTCTCAGGCCGTTTACGAATCTCGGCTCCATACCGGACTTCTTCACCCATTTGCTTATGTCCTTGCCGCCGCCGTGAACTATGATCGGCTTAAAGCCTACCAGCTTAAGAAGTACCACGTCCTCGATGACGCTCTTCTTTAAGTTCTCGTCGGCCATGGCGCTTCCGCCGTACTTTATGACTATGATCTTCCTGTTAAACTTCTGAATGTAGGGCAGCGCCTCTATGAGGGTCTGCGCCTTCAACATGATATGCTCGTCCATCAGCTTCTGTAATCTCCGTTGATCTTTACGTATTCGTAGGTCAGGTCGCAGCCGAATGCCGTGGCCTGCGCCTCTCCGTCCTTCATATCGCACACCGCGATGACATGCTCCTGCGAGAGTATCTCGGTGGCCTTCTCCTCCGAAAAGCCAGCGTACATGCCGTCCTTCATGACCTGTATCCTACCCGCGGCGCTCTCGAAATACACATCCACCTTATACGGGTCGAAATCCTCGCCCGAGTAGCCCAGAGCGCACAGTATCCTTCCGCAGTTTGCGTCGTGCCCGAAGATCATGGCCTTGGTCAGAGGTGAGGTGATGACTGATTTGGCAAGCGTGACCGCCGCCGCCTTCGACCTCGCGTTCTTGACAGTCACCTCGAAGAGGCAGGTGCAGCCCTCGCCGTCACCCGCAACACACTTCGCAAGCGTGAGCATCACGAAATGCAGCGCCTCGCAGAAGCTCTCGTAGTCCTCTCCCTCTGATGCTACGACGTCATTGCCCGCCATGCCGTTTGCCATGAGGAGCACGGTGTCGTTCGTGGAGGTATCGCCGTCGACGCTGACCATATTGAAGGTGTCCTCGACATTTCGAAGGAGCGCCTTATGAAGCATATCTGAGCTTACTGCCGCGTCCGTGGTGATGAAGCAGAGCATGGTACCCATATTCGGATGGATCATGCCCGAGCCCTTGCACATGCCGCCCATGGTGCACTTTTTGCCGCCGACGGTAAACTCCACAGCCACCTCCTTCGGCTTCGTGTCGGTTGTCATGATGGCTCTGGCCGCTGCGTGGCCGTCATCGATGCTCTCACCCTTCGCGGTCTTTAACAGGTCGATGCCGTTTTTGACTCTGTCTACGGGTATCTGCATGCCGATGACACCGGTGGATGCGACAAATACATTCTCCGCGTCTATTCCGAGCGCCTCGCCCGCATATCTCGCGGTCTCCTCGCAGACCTTATAGCCCTGCTCGCCCGTGCAGGCATTGGCTATGCCCGCATTTATGATGACTGCCTGAGCCCTTCCGCCCTCCGATACCTTCTTATCCCACAGTACGGGTGCGGCCTTGACCACGTTTTTGGTAAATATACCGGACGCGTTGCACACGCGCGATGAATAAACTATCGCCATGTCGGTCCTGCCGGTGTACTTGATGCCCGCGGCCGCACAGCCTGCGGCAAATCCTAAGGGCGCCGTCACACCCGCTTCAATACGATTCAACATACGCTTCTCCTACTTGTTATAAGCTATGATATTCGCCTCGTTCAGTGTGAAATCATAGTAGTTCAAATCCTCCCTCTTCGTCCAGCCGATCTGACGCCAGAACTTGTTGCCCACGTCGTTCTTCGTGAAGGCAATGAGTGAGACCTTGTTCACATGCTCCGCTTTCAGAGCGTTCATGCAGAAAACGACCATCGATTTACCGATGCCCTGCATTCTGTGGTCCTCGCGCACGCACACATGGTACAGGCAGCCTCTTCTTCCGTCGTGGCCGCACAGTATCGCTCCGACGATCTCGCCGCCGTCCACAGCTACCACGCTGGTGTCGGGATTTCTCCTGAGGAAGACCTCAACGCCCTCCCTCGAATCGTCCACGCTTCTTATCGCGAAGCCGTGTATCGTCATCCAAAGCGCCCTGACGCCGTCGTAATCATCTATTGTCATCTTCCGTATTTCTGTCATGGAGCCCTCCGGTGTGCTTTCTAAAACCATTTCGGGTAATAATACACTATCGCTCACAAAAAAGCAAGCGAGTTATTTACCATCGTACACGAGCACTGAGCCGACCTCGATATCGCCGAGCCTCTGTCTGCCCTTCAGTCCTGCCAGTTCGATAAGGCATACCACCTTCACGACCTTCGCACCGAGGCTCTCGATGAGCTTGATGGAGGCCTCAAGTGTGCCGCCTGTGGCGATGAGATCATCCACCAGAACCACTCTGTCACCGGGCTTTACGTCGTCCTTGTGGACCTCGATCTCGGCCTTGCCGTACTCGAGATCGTAGCTTTGCGAAACGGTCTCTCTGGGCAGCTTGCCCTTCTTTCTGATCAGTATGATGCCCTTGCCCATCTTGTAGGCCAGCGCGGTTCCGAAGATGAAGCCTCTCGACTCAAGTCCCGCGAACACATCAAAATCCGTGCCCTCCAAAAGATCTCCCATCTCATCGACGGCGAGCTTAAGTCCCTCGGGGCTTAAAACGACTGTTGTGATATCTCTGAAAATGATGCCCGGCTCCGGAAAGTCCGGTATACTGGTTATGTACTTTTCTACTTCGCTCATGATGATCTCCTTTCACCTCTCCAATCAGTACTCCTGTATCGGTATTTCAGCACCCTCGTACGGTCTGATGGCGCGTATCTGCGCATCGTAGCCTCTGCCTTCTCCCAGATCGATGAATACGGTCTCACCGACCTTGTGGCCCCTTATCGCCCTGCCGAGAGGTGATTCGATGCTGATGATGTTCTCCATGGCGTTCACCAGAATGGTGGTCACCAGAGTCACCTCCATCTCCTCGTCATCGTCTGGTATGTAGAGCGTGACCACATCATTGAGACCCACCTCATCGGAGGATGAGTGATCCTCTATGATCTGAGCCGTCTTGATCATATTTTCAAGATATCTTATGCGGCTCTCGTTCTTGCTCTTCTCGCGTTTGGCGGCGTAGTATTCGAAGTTCTCGCTCAGGTCTCCCTGGGCTCTCGCCTCCCTCACCGCGTCAAGTATCGCCGTTTGCGCCTCGCGGCGCTCATTTATCTCCTTCTGCATCTTTTCGATGTCAGATCTCGTCAGTCTGTCGTGCATTTTTTGTGCTTATGCCTTTCTCCTTACATTTATTTGCGAACTGCGCAGGATAGTCCTGCGAGTTCTCATCCCCTATGATCACTATCTCGTCAGGCAGGCTCTTTATCACTTCTTCACTCAATGAATCGAGCGACTTATCCGCGATAAATGCTATCTTCCTGCCCGATAACGCCTGCGAAGCCCCCGCAAAAAACTCATCTGCCTCCAGCTCGCTCCTCTCGTATGTCGCATACGAAAAGCTTTTTGAAAACTGCGTGCCCTCAGCTTCGTACAGCGGATAATTGCTGTAATGTATCTCGGGAAAGCGCAGGTCGCATTTAAGGCTCTTGGTATTTATAAAGCAGTCCGGATGATCGTTTATATATTTTTCTATATATTCTCTCACGGCCGCGCCGTAATCCGTCATGGACAGTCCGGCCTCCTCGATGCCCTTGTAATACTTGAACTCGATATTCAGCCTGTCACCCTTTTGCTCGTAGCCGGTCACCGCTATGTACTCATACTCATCCCTGACCGCCTTAAGGAGCTCCTGCCCCTCTCCGACAGTGGCCTTGTTTATCAGGCCCACCAGCGCCTCACCGTCCATGAACAGATACACGAGCACGCCGAAGCCGATAAGCATGACAGCCATTACCACGACCGCGGCTATCTGCCACCACGCCAGCCTGTGGTGTTTAACCATTCCGCTTCCGTCACCGATATCGCTCATAGATGCATTCCGTTGTTAATGACCACCGCGCACAGATTGCCGGCGCCGTCCGTAACCCGGGTCTCGTAAATACAGGTCCTTCTTCCGTCGCGGATCTTTCTGCAGTCGGCAATCACCTTCTTGTCCTTCGGCTGCGAGAGCAGGTTGATGCTCGCGCTTACCGTATATGTCTTCTTGCCCGGGGCATTCGTCGCCACGGCGAAAGCGAAATCCGCCAGTGTAAAGAAGGTCCCGCCCATCACCTGTCCGTGCGCCGCCATATGCCTCTCATCCGTCACGAAGGAGCAGATGGCGTAGTCCTCGCCTATCTCGTCGATGGTTATACCAGTCGATACCGTGGCGTATTTATCATTCGCGAAAAATTCTCTCGCCTCTTCAAGTGTCATCATATCATTTACCTATCAGTTCCGTCACTCTTGCGGCTATGTAAGCCATGCCCTTGTCACCGGGGTGGTTTGCCACGCCCTCGTGATTTACGGTGTAGGCGCCTCCCTTTTCGTCGTAGACAGTGGTGCCCATACCGCACATATAATCTTCATTGTCCCTGATCGCTGTCAGGTCCGCGAAGCCGGTATGTGTATTCGTCGCTGCCGTGAGCTTAAGCTGCGACCTGTTCTCATATCCCCAGAAATCGTCTATCAGTATAACCTGTGCGTTCGGGGCCATGATCTTTATATGCCGCAGCAGTTCCTCCATATCGCTCTCGAATGTGGACAGATCCGTGGCATTTTCACCCAACTGTACGGTGACCAGATCGGTCCCCGCGTTAAGATAGCTGTCGATCATAAAGAAATACTCGGCTCTGTCGTGTGAGAGAAGCTCCCACTGAACGAATGAGGCTATCTGAGTGCTGACGCTTTCGTGGTTCTTCTTCAGAAATGCCTCGACTATATGCACATAGTCCTTATCCGCCGTC
>DGVE01000083.1 GCA_002395865.1 Lachnospiraceae bacterium UBA4292
TAGTCTCCTCCTCAGTAGTCGTCTCTTCGGCTGTAGGTTCCTCGGTCACAGGCTCCTGTGTGGTGGTTTCCTCCGGAGTAGGCTCCTCCCCATACGAAGTGGACTCCTGTGCGGTGGGTTCTTCAGAAGACGTCTCCATTTCAGGCTCCGTGCTCACCGCCTCAGCAGACTCCCCGGTATTCGCCTCGGTGCTCTCACCGGGCCTCACGGCCGCGCCGCCCGAACTCTTTTTGTAAAAGCCAAGAAAGGCTATCACGACCACTATCATGGCTATGACAGTGAGTGTAAACCAAATATAAAGTATCTTATCGGTCTTATCAGTTTTCTTATCCATTTATTCTCCAGTACGTTAGGGCAGCCTGCGTATCATCAGCTATGCGCGCAGCCAGCGCCTCTTTACTTTCAAATCTTTTTTCGCTTCTGTGAAAATGATAGAACTCAACTGTCACTTCTTTTCCGTAGAGGTCCCCCTCATAATCCAGAAGATGTGTCTCCAGTCCCGGAGCTCTCTCGCCATCGAATGTGGGCTTAACACCCAGATTCGATATGGCTTCGTATTCATTTCCGTCCACGATGCATTTAGAGAAATACACCCCGAAAGGCGGAAGAAGCTTTCTCTCACTCAGTGGCTGGTTGACGGTTCGGGCACCCAGCGTCCGTCCCTTCTTCGTACCCGGAAGGACCGTGCCCATGCAGAAATACGGTATACCGAGCAGCTCATTGACCTTCTCGATATGTCCAGCAGACAGCTCGCTTCTGATGAGCGTGCTCGAGACCGAAACGCCGCCACAGACCTCCTTCGGTATGCGGTAAAAGCTGTAGCCGTACTTCTTTGCGAGGCTGGCCAGAAGCCTGTAGTCTCCGCTCCTGTTCACGCCGAAGTGATAGTCCTCACCGACCACTATGCAGCTTGCATTGAGTCCTTTCACGAGATACTCCTCCACGAAAACCTCCGGAGCAGTCCTCTTCACCTCGTCGTCAAAGGCGCATTCGACCAGCAGGTCCACACCCTGACCTTTCAGGATATATCTCTTCTCATCATCGTCGAAGATAAAATACGAGCGCTCGCCCATGAGCGTATCCCTTATAGAATAGTCGAAGGTGAACGCGGCAATGCCCTCATCCCTCCTTATGCCTCTCATGAACTCGAAGAGCTTTCTGTGTCCCCTGTGAAGCCCGTCGAACTTGCCCAGGGTGACTATATTCTTTCTGTCCGAATGGTAATTCAGACAGTCCTTTATTATTTCCATATCAGCAGGATATCATCCTCTTTCGAAAAATAGCTTCTCGGGCACCAGCTCGTCGACGCTCACCCTGTAGATGCCTATGAGCTCACCGCTGTGCGCTCTTATCGCCAGACAGTCACGAAATACATCGCTCCAGCCGAAAGCATCCTCCGCATCGGACTTCACATCGCCGACCCAGCTCCTGATGAGCTTGTTGCCGTTGTATGTGTATCTGTCGTATTCGGGTGAAACGACTGCGTAGGGCAGCCCGGCGAAGAGCTCATCGATGCTTATCATCGCTTCACCCAGCCTGTCCTCGTCATTCAGTCGCTTAAGCTCATCCAGAGTGACCGCCTTCTCCTTGAAAAAAAGCCCCACTCTCTCCCTCTCGAGAGACTCCATACATCCGCAGCAGCCGAGCCTTTGGGCTATATCCCTGCATAAAGACCTGATGTATGTTCCCTTCGAGCAGGATACCGTGAAATATACTCTCGGCAGCTCGACCGTAATATCATCTATCGAATAGATCGTCAGATGCGCGGGATTTCTTTCTATCTCCACACCCGCTCGCGCGTACTCATAGAGCTTTTTTCCGCCTGTTTTCTTGGCGCTGTACATCGGAGGTATCTGGTCATATTCGCCCACAAACGACAGCACCGCTTCGGTCACTTCGCTATCGACCAGCCCCCTCCACGCCTCGTCACTTCCCGTGGTGGTCCCGGTCACATCCTCCGTATCCGTGCTGCGCCCCAGAAGTAGCGCCGCGCGGTATCTCTTCGATCTGTCCGAAAACAGGTCGCAGAGCTTCGTGGCGCGCCCGGCGCATACGGGAAGCACCCCGGTCGCCATAGGATCAAGCGTGCCGGTGTGTCCGAGCTTTCTCTCATGCAGTATGCCCCTCATCACCGCGACCACGTCGTGGGATGTGAAGCCCTGCTCCTTGTAGATATTGAATACACCGTTCATTACAACTGTTCTTTTATGTACTCACAAAGTCTGGCTATGATCGTTTCAGGATCTCCATAGGCCTGTCCGCCTGCGGCCTTGACATGTCCGCCTCCCGAAAAATGCGACGCCACAACATTTACATCCACCTTGTTCTTTGAGCGCAGACTGATCTTGTAACCGCCCTTTAACGGATACATAAATATCGCTACCTCGTTACCTTCCAGCTCACGGATGGCATCGATTATGCCCTCCATCTCAAGGGATGACACACCGAAATGTTTCATCTGCTCGGACGTAAGATATCCATAGGCCACCTTTCCATCGAGGGCCTGCTTTACATTCATGAGGACGAAGCCTGTCACTACGGTCTGCGGAAGTGTCCTGTGATAATATGTCTCGTCAATTATTCGTGTAAAATCTACGCCCTTGTCGATCAGATCCGCCACTGCCAGAAGAGTGCTCCTGTGTGTCGATGAGTACTTGAAAATACCCGTATCATGGGATATTCCCAGATAGAGTGCCTCCGCGCACTGCCTGCTCACCTTATCAGGCTCAAGCATGTAATAGAGTACCTCCGCTGCCGAGCTCCCATCCGGCACCACATGATTCACCTCGCAGATATTTCCGGGGTTTGACACATGGTGGTCGATATTGCATGAAAAGCCGCACTTTTTGAGAGCCTCGCGACCTCCCGCGCCGATCCTATCCTCACTGGAGGCGTCAACGACGAATACCGTATCGTAGATCTTATCAAAAGGGCAGAACTCCCTGGCTTCGGAAGCATAACGTATCATATTGAACGATTCCGGAAACTTCTCCAGATAAAGATCTGCTTTGATCTCCGGATAATTGTCTTTTATGTAATTATACAGTCCCAGTGCCGTCCCGACGCAGTCTCCGTCCGGTCGCAAATGGCCGAATATAGCGACCGAACCGCCCTTAATCAGCTGTGCTATCTTCACTTTCTTCTTCTCCGCGCTGTGCTCTGGCCTGATTGTCCTTCTCCATGACCTCCTCGATCTTCTTCGACATGTTAATGCCGTACTCGATAGATTCGTCCATGATGAATGTCAGCTCAGGCGTGTTGCGAAGATTCACCGTGGCGGCAAGTCTCGAGCGAAGGAAGCCCGCGCAGCTTCTAAGCCCTTCGAGCGTATCCTTCTTATCCTGCTCATCACCGAGCACCGACACATATATCTTCGCGTACTTGAGATCGGGGCTGACCTCAGCCCCCGTAACGCTTGTAAAAGGATGTATGCGGGGGTCCTTCACCTCGCTGCTTATAAGCTGCGAAAGCTCCTTCTGGACCTCACCGTTTATCCTCGTGTTCTTTATACTGTTCTTCCTCATCTCTTAACCTCTGGGCACTTCCACCATCGTGTATGCCTCAACGGTATCGAGCTCCTTGAAATCGGTAAAGCCATCGAATACGAGACCGCACTCAAACTTCTCCCTTACCTCCTTCACATCGTCCTTGAATCTCTTCAGGGACGCGAGCTGACCCTCGAATATCTTCTCGCCCTCGCGGAATATCCTCACGCTGCAGCCTCTCTGGATGACACCATCGGTCACATAGGAACCCGCGATCATACCTACGCCGGAAGCCTTGAACAGCATTCTGATCTCGGCATGTCCGAGGATCTTCTCCTCGAATACAGGGTCGAGCATGCCCTTCATGGCAGCCTCTACATCCGCGATCGCCTGATAGATGACTCTGTAGAGTCTAACATCGACGTTCTCCCTCTCGGCAATGGACTTGGCCGTTGCGTCAGGTCTTACATTGAAACCGATGATGATAGCATTCGAAGCGGAAGCGAGCGTAACATCGCTCTCGTTGATGGCACCTACACCGCCGTGGATGACCTTTACCATGACCTCCTCGTTCGAGAGCTTCTCGAGCGACTGTCTTACGGCCTCCACAGAACCCTGTACGTCGGCCTTCACTATAAGGTTGAGCTCCTTGATGTTGCCCTCCTTGATCTTCGTGAACAGGCTGTCGAGTGTGAGCTTGCCCATGGTCTTCTCGAGCATCTTCACTCTGTCCTCGGCTATGAAGGTCTCCGCGAAATGTCTTGCATCCTTATCGGTAGGTGTGGATACGAATACCTCGCCGGCACCGGGAACATCGTTGAGGCCGAGTATCTCGACGGGTGTGGACGGAAGAGCCGCCTCGAGCCTTCTTCCCTTGTCATCCATCATCGCGCGAACCTTTCCGTAGCAGCTGCCTGCGGCGATATTGTCGCCCACGCGAAGAGTACCCTTCTGAACAAGTACGGTAGCCACGGGACCCTTGCCCTTGTCGAGCTTGGCTTCGATGACGAGACCTCTAGCCTGACGGTTGGGGTTCGCGCGAAGCTCCTTCACGTCCGCGCACAGAAGTATCATCTCGAGCAGGTTGTCGATGCCTTCACCTGTCTTGGCAGATACAGGTACGAACGTGGTATCGCCGCCCCAGTCCTCTGCTACGAGGCCGTACTCGGTCATTTCCTGCTTAACTCTGTCTATATTTGCGCTCGGCTTATCGATCTTATTTACAGCTACTATGATCTCTACGCCTGCTGCTCTCGCATGATTTATAGCCTCTATGGTCTGCGGCATGACACCGTCGTCCGCGGCTACCACGATGATAGCGATATCTGTAGCCTGCGCGCCGCGAAGTCTCATGGCCGTAAATGCCTCGTGACCGGGTGTGTCGAGGAAGGTGATCAGACGGCCATTGATGCCTACCTGATATGCACCGATGTGCTGTGTGATACCGCCGGCCTCTCTGGCGATGACATTCGTGTTTCTGATGGCATCGAGGAGCGAAGTCTTACCATGGTCTACGTGACCCATTACGCATACAACCGGAGGTCTCTCAACGAGTGTGTCCTCGGCGTCATCGGCGTCTTTTAAGAGTTCCTCTATAACGTCCACTTTAACTTCCGGCTCGCAGATTATATCGTACTCTATAGCTATGTTCTCTGCCTGCTCATATGTAAGGTCCGAATTGATATTGAACATCTGCCCCTGAAGAAAC
>DGVE01000081.1 GCA_002395865.1 Lachnospiraceae bacterium UBA4292
AGGGTCTCGAGCTGGAGGATCCCGCAAACGCTCCGAACTACGACCATCTGCTCGTGCTCGGCGTAAGTCCCGAGAAGGCACCCGATGAAGCGGAGGAGCTCTCCATCTCCTTCGAGAAGGGCGTTCCCGTGGCACTCAACGGCCAGAGGATGAAGGTATCCGATATCATTAAGGAGCTGAACAAGCTCGGCGGCAAGCACGGCATCGGTATCATCGACATCGTGGAGAACCGCGTAGTCGGCATGAAGAGCCGCGGCGTATACGAGACTCCCGGCGGAACCATCCTTCTCGAGGCTCACAAGCAGCTCGAGGAGCTCATCGCGGACCGCGACACCTTCGCCTTCAAGAAGATCGTCGGCGCGAGATTCGCTGATATAGTGTACGAGGGCAAGTGGTTCACACCTCTTCGCGAGGCGCTGCAGGCATTCATCACCTCCACCGAGGAGTACATGACGGGTGAGTGCCGCATGAAGCTCTACAAGGGCAATATCATCAAGCAGGGCACCACATCTCCCTACAGCCTCTACTCCGAGAGTCTCGCAAGCTTCACCACGGGCGAGCTCTACGACCACCACGACGCTGAAGGCTTCATCAACCTCTTCGGTCTTTCACTGAAGGTACGCGCGATGAAGAAGGCTGCCGCAGAGGCGAACAAAGACTGAGTTTATTAATTTCAGGACATAAATAACGGGCTGCCGCATATGCGGCAGCCCCGTTGTTTATACATCATATTTTGCCATGATCTGAGCAGGCGTCTTAGTCATAAGCATCCACGCGGGTATCAGCCCGCAGACGATGGATACGAGATACAGAAGCGCCAGCATGGGTATTATTATCCACCACGGCATAAATATCTCAAGCATGATACCCGAGCAGTGCGATATCAAATGCATGAGCCCGACCATTGCCAGCACTCCCGGTAATATGGATGCACAGGCCAGAAGGAAGCTTTCGACCATGAACATGAAGCTCATGTTCCTTCTGGTGACGCCTATGCAGCGGTAGACGCCTACCTCCTTCACGCGGGACATTATCGAGCCCCTCATGATCATATACATGCAAAGACAAAGCAGCGCGGAGAATGCGCCTATCACGATCATTCGCATGGTAAGGCCCTCTTCGATCTTCTGAGATGCCTTATCGTAGATCGAGTCGGGGGTAATGAGCGAGTACTGCACTCCGGCAGGAACTGACTGCGAGCCGAACTTTTCCGTCAGATACGCAGAGCAGGCCGAATTGTCGCTCGCGTGCACCTGAACGTAGAGATTGCCGTCCTTAGCCGCTTTCGCGATGAGCAGGTCGTAGTAGTCGTCTATCGACACTGTAAATCCCTGCTTTTTTTTGTTGATGTACGGTAATGCCTCCTCGTAAAGATCCGCAGCGACCACCCTCGTAAAGCGCTGTCCGTCGCCGTAGTCGATCACTATGCTGTAAGAATCAAGCTCGGGCGAATATGTGGTGGAAACTATGCTGTCCAGCATCTCAGGAAAGATTCCGGCCTTCAAAAGCGGCGAAGTCTCGCCGTTATCATCCGGTTCTATACCCAGATACTCGGTACTCTTTATCTTAAGCGATATGCCATCCACATCCACCGTGTCTCCCACGGAATACTTGCACCCCTCCGTTGCAGCATAATATGAGTACACCGCCTCACCCGCTGAAAGTCCTGCCGACACGGTCTCATCATAGACTATGCCCTCAGTTTCAAAGGCCTCTCCTATCAGATATCTGTCACTCATATACACGGCGGGCTCATCGCAGTCCACTATGCCCGCGATCTTCCACTGGTCAAGCGCAAGCCCCACAAGGTCCGAGCGCCTGTTTATAAATCTGAAGCTCGAATTCTTCAGGAAGATGTCCGCAAGATGCGAGGTTATGACTACATCGGTATCCTTCAGCTCGTCCTTCCTGCCGTAGAGCACGTTTTTATCCTTCAAAAGGTCGAACGGAAGCCTCACTCCGTGTCCTTTAAGCGGCTCCGCGTCGCCGAACATGGCATACATATTGTAGTACGAGAAGCTCTCGAAAAGATCCACCCTGACCGACATGTCCCTGTCAGTGCGAAGCGAAATGTCTAAAGGCACCACACTGTCTATGCCGTTTTCACCCTTACCCGCCGCATCCAGCAGCTCATATATCTGCTCGCGTGTCTTGGCGTACACGTAATACGTATTGTGGTTGTATGAGTCCTTAGCGTCTAACAGGCTCTTTAAGTCCTTCGCCGCAAGGGACGCAAGCATTACCACGATCACCGTGAAAAAGATGATACCGCGCCTTAAGGTCCTGCTTCCCTTCGAACCCTTCTCCTTAAGCCTCTCCACGCCCTGTGACAAAGCCTGATTTAAGTTAAAGAGCCTGCCGTAGTTCTTTCCCTCAAAAGCGGGCAGTGCGGACATATCGACCTTCGCCTCCTGCGTCTTCTTCTGCTCCTCGTGCTCGAAAGCCTTCTCCGTAAATGTTATCTCACTCGTCTCGTCCACGAGCTTCACCTTCGGGTTCTCGCACTTAAGAAGCAGCCGGCCACCTGAGTTCACGAGCCTTATCACCACGTCCTCGGGCAGCTCGTCGCCGTAGCTCTCCAGCTTCACCTTTCCGAGGCTCGTCTCCTTCTTCTCAAGCTCGCCCAGATAAACTATGTTCTTATCCCTCGCGACATATCCGTCAGCGTGATCGTTCGTCCTTATATTCTCGATATGGCCGTCCCTTAGCTCTATGACCTGCTCGCAGTAGTGGTCGACCAGGTTGCTCTCATGGGTCACGAGAAGGACCAGATGTTCCTTCGAGATGCTCTTTAGGAGATCCATTATGGCAATGGTATTGGCCTCGTCCAGATTACCGGTTGGCTCGTCCGCCAGTATGATCGCAGGGTTTTTGACTATCGCTCTGGCGATGGCGATCCTCTGCTTCTGCCCTCCGGAGAGAGTGTCGGGCATGCGGTAGATATACTTCTCCATGCCCACATTCGAAAGAGCCGCGAGCACCCTGGCCCTTATCACCTCTTCGTCGTCCATGCCGCACAGTCTCAGGCTCTCGGCCACATTTTCATAGATATTTACCTTCAGGTTGAGATAATAGTTCTGAAATATGTAGCCGATATACTTATTTCTTATACTGTCGGTGTTCCTGCTTATGTCCTGAGAATCTATCTCTATACTTCCGCTCTTTATACTGTCCAGACCACCGATGGTGTTAAGCAAGGTGGTCTTGCCGCAGCCGCTCTTGCCGAAGAGAGCGATCATACCGCGCTCGGGAAGCTCCATGGACACATCGTTTATGACATGTATCTCGTTCGGGCGTCCCTTGAAAAAATATTTATTTACATTCTTTAAACTGATCATAACCGTATCCTCCTATTCTCCACGCTCTATTCACTCTTGAGTGCCCCTCGGACGCTCTCGGAGAACAGGTTCGACACATGCTTTCTCGCCACCCTCGCCATGACGAAAAGCAGCAGGATGTAGATGATGAGATACTGCGGCCAATAGAGGAAGGTCAGATGCCTTCCGCCGAAATCCGTGCGGTACAAAAAGTATGCTCCTATGGGAAGCAGTATGACAGATGGTATGATGCAGGCGTAGAGCCTGATATAGATGGACAGCTTTATCTCCTTCACCCTTATACCCATCGACCTCATGATGGCTATATCGCTCTTAAACGCATCCATTGACTTTTTTGTGCAGATACGGATAAAGAACGATGTAAATATCAAAAACATTGCCCACATGAACAGGTAGAGCACGCCCATGATTATGAGCTCGATGATCTCCACATAGCTCTGTATCTTGTACGTGGCATTTGACAGAGCCGCGATGTAACCGAGCTCCTTTACCGTCTCCGCCGCAGCCGCAGCCTTGCTGTTTGAGGAATACATGAGTGAGGCCTGACGGCAGTTCGCCTGCGCAAAGGCCTTCAGGTCTTCGTAGACGGTGTCGGGGTTGATCGCAAATGATCCGGACTCAACCGATATGGGTGCCCTGACTATATCATCCTCCCTGAATGTAATACCTGTATTCATCTCCCTGCGGTACACGATAACGTACGGTACCTCCCTCTCGAGGCCGCTGCTTACATATATCTTCCCCACAGGCAGATTTCTGTCGAAGTTCAGCGGAGCTCTGGTCGCGTTACCGAAAGTGACCGCCAGCTGCGGATCCATCATGTAACTGAATACGGAAGCCTTCTCGAAACCCTCCCTCGTCATAAGCATGGTCCCCTGGATGTTGCTGTCGATATAGTACCTTATACCGACCACATCATAGCTCAGGCCCTGTCCTATCGATACAGATGTGAAATCTATCTTATCCACACCGAACATATCCCTCATAAAGTAGGGCACCGAAAGCATCACCTCGTGATCATTCTCCGGCTTTCTGCCTATATCCGGCTTAGCGCCGTCGTCTATGTAGGTCGCGTTGAAAGGGCGCGAATCCTGCGGCGAGTAGCCCCTCATATCGTAGTGCGGGTAGTAGTCCCTCCACTCGCCCAGTTCGTGCATATCAAAAGCCCTGTCAAAGCGCACGTATTCCTTCGCGCCTGTCTTTTCCGCAAGACTCCTAAGCTCCTCCTCGCCTATCGCCGCGCCGTCACTTCTGACCACGACCAGTCTTCCGGTAACGCGGCTGAACATGTAGTTTTCGTCGACGAAGAACACCCTTATCTCCGACCAGAAGGTCGTGAACATGAAGAAAAGCACCGCGGAAGCGATGAGCAGCAGAACACATATGAATACCGAAAGTCGGGGCTTCGCCTTGAACTCGGTCAAGCCTAAAGCCAGACTGTTTCTTATCGTGCTGTGTTTTTCGGTCTGAACGCCTTCATTATCCGCAGAAGCGCTCCCGTCCTCTTCATCGGTATTCGCCTTTGATAGATTTCTCCCGGGGTTTATCTCCCTGTCGGAAGCCACTGCGTGGTCGAATACTCGCACCTCCCTGGTCGCGTACTCGCTCACCTCCTCGAAGTTATGCGTTACCACGATAAGCAGCTTATCCCTCGAAACCTCGCGAAGCAGCTGTATGATCTCCTTCGAGGTCTCGGAGTCCAGATTGCCGGTGGGCTCGTCGGCAAGTATTATCGGACTGTCCTTTGCGAGCGCCCTCGCTATGACCGTCCTCTGCTTCTGGCCGCCCGAGAGCTGGCTGCCCTTCTGCCTGATATGCGCCTCAAGGCCTACGCGGCGTATGAGCTCGAGCGCTCTCTCACGTCGCACTGTCCTGCTTCTGATATGCATCAGCGACAGCTCGACATTCTCGAGCACTGTAAAGCTGTCGATAATATTGTACTCCTGAAATATAAAGCTGATATATTTCTCCCTGTACTTCTCCCAGTCCGCCTGCGTATAGTGCGAGGTAGGCTCACCCTCCGCGTACAGCTCACCCTCCTCATACGAATCCATACCGCTGATAATGTTGAGGAGCGTGGACTTACCCGAGCCCGACTGACCGGTCACCGCCACGAACTCCCCGCGCTCAAACGCCAGATTCACCCCGCGTATACCGACCGCTACGGTACTCTCGGAAACATATATCTTACCTATATCCCTCAGCTCCAGTAAAGGTTTCTTTTCTTCCAATGCCTTCTCCCGTCCGGGCCCCGCCCGATTGCTTATTTACTAAATACACTGCGCATTATACACTCTGTCATACACTTTTTCAATAACCACTCACGAAAAAAACCGGGCCTTTCGGCCCGGGAAAACAACTGCTATGATCAAACTGAAAATGTATTCAACATGTAACTGTTCAGCAATAAACGGGGCCATAAGGGAATGGATGAAGCCGGTATTCTTCCAAACTATATCAGAATCGCCACCCATGACTGCTGGTCTTCCTACTGGAAGTATCCGAAGGTCACTCATGCGGTCTGCTGCGCACATCTTCTGAGAGAACTTAAGGGTGTCCAGGAGAACCATAAGAATCAGACCTGGGCCAAACAGTTCTCCGATCTTCTGATGGAGATGAAGCAGGCGCGAGACAAAGCCGAAGGCGAAGGTGCCAAATCCCTTAGCGATGACATCCTGGAGCGGTTTGACTCGCGGTATGGCGATATCATCGCTCTTGCCATAGGCGAGAATCCCCTGGAGGAGCCGAAGCCCGGAAAATGGGGGAAGCCGAAAAAAGGGAAAATCAGAGCACTGATTGACCGGCTTTCGGACTACAAGGATTCGGTCATGCTGTTTACGAAAGATTTCCGGGTTGACTTTGATAACAACATCGCCGAGCGGGATCTTCGAAACATCAAAGTCAAGGTTAAGGTCTCAGGATGCTTCAGGACAGATGATGGAGCACGGGACCGTTTATATTTGCCTGCTCCAGACCG
>DGVE01000106.1:0-5134 GCA_002395865.1 Lachnospiraceae bacterium UBA4292
TGCATGGACTGCGGAGTGCCCTTCTGTCAGGCGGGTGTGATGATATCCGGTATGATGTCGGGCTGTCCTCTGCACAACCTGGTGCCGGAGATAAACGATCTTGTCTACAGGGGCAGGATGGAGGAGGCATACAAAAGGCTTTCGGTCACGCACAGCTTTCCGGAGTTCACATGCAGAGTGTGTCCCGCGCTTTGCGAGGCGGCCTGCACCTGCAATCTGCACGGTGAGCCCGTATCCACGAAGGAGAACGAGAAGGCTGTCATAGAGTATGCTTTCGAGCACGGGCTCGTGGAGGAGAAGACCCCCGAGCAGAGGACCGGCCGCAGGGTGGCTGTGGTAGGAAGCGGTCCTTCGGGACTTGCGGCAGCACAGCTTTTAAACCGAAGGGGACACGAGGTGACCGTGTACGAGAGAAGGGACCGCGTCGGTGGACTCTTAAGATACGGTATACCTAACATGAAGCTCGATAAATCGGTCATTGACAGAAGAGTCGCACTCATGGAGAAGGCGGGCGTGCGTTTTGTGGTGAATGCGGACATTGGCCGCACGGTATCCGCGCAGGAGCTTAAGGATAATTATGACGCGATCGTGCTCGCGTGCGGCGCGTCGAACCCGAGAGATATAAAGGCACCCGGAAGGGATGCCGCAGGAATATATTTTGCGGTGGATTTTTTGTCTCAGGTCACCAAGAGACTTCTTGACAGTGATTTTGCGGATGTTCCCTATGAGCTTGCTCAGGGAAAGGACGTCATCATCATCGGAGGCGGTGACACCGGAAATGACTGTGTGGGAAGCTGCATAAGGCTTGGAGCAAAGAGCGTGACACAGCTCGAGATGATGCCCGAACCGGCGGGGAGCAGAACAGCTTCCAATCCATGGCCCGAATGGCCCAGAGTTTTAAAGACCGATTACGGACAGGAGGAGGCCATAGACCGTTTCGGATCCGACCCCCGCATCTACAAGACAACAGTTAAGGAATTCATAAAGGATGAGGCGGGAGCGCTCAAGGAGGTCGTACTCGTGTCTCTGTCGCCGCAGAAGGATGAGAAGAGCGGAAGGATCATGATGATGCCTGTTGAGGGCACACAGAGGTCCGTGCCCGCCCAGCTGGTACTTATCGCGGCAGGCTTTCTGGGAAGCGAGAGCTATGTCACGGAGGCCTTCGGCGTGGAGGTCGACGGCAGAACGAATGTAAAGACTGTTCCCGGAGCACACAAAAGCTCCGCAGAAAAGATCTATACGGCAGGTGATATGCACATAGGACAGTCACTTGTGGTAAGAGCCATAGCGGAGGGCAGAAGCTCCGCGAAGGCGGTCGATGAAGCACTGATGGGGTACACGAACATCTGAGGCGGGAGAGCAATATGACGAAATACATTTTTGTTACAGGCGGAGTCGTATCGGGCCTCGGCAAGGGAGTTACGGCGGCTTCCCTCGGAAGACTGTTAAAGGCCAGGGGGCTGAGGGTCACTGCTCAGAAGCTCGACCCGTATATAAATGTGGATCCGGGCACGATGAGTCCCTACCAGCATGGTGAGGTCTATGTGACAGAGGACGGCGCGGAGACCGATCTGGACCTCGGTCATTACGAGAGGTTCATAGACGAGGATCTGACGAAGTATTCGAACCTGACCTCGGGAAAGGTCTACTGGAATGTTCTTAACAAGGAGAGAAGGGGAGAGTATCTCGGCTCCACAGTACAGGTCATCCCCCATATCACCAACGAGATAAAGGATTTTGTATACAGGGCGGGCAGAGAGAAGTCCGCAGATGTGGTCATTACAGAGATCGGTGGAACGATAGGTGATATCGAGTCACAGCCGTTTCTGGAGGCTGTAAGACAGATCTCTATAGAGGTCGGCCGCGAGAACAGCCTGTTCATCCATGTGACCCTTGTGCCATATCTGCACGGCAGCAGGGAGCACAAGTCCAAGCCCACGCAGCACTCGGTTGCGGAGCTTCAGGGAATGGGTATTGCCCCGAATATCATAGTTCTTCGCTGCAATGAGCCTCTCGAGGAGAGCATATTCAAAAAGATATCCATGTTCTGCAATGTGAAGGAGGACTGTGTAATAGAGAACAGGACTCTGGACAGCCTGTACGAGGCGCCCCTCATGCTTGAGGACAGCAACCTCTCGCAAGTAGTGTGCAGGGAGCTGGGGATAGACGCACCGGAGCCTGACCTTACCGAGTGGAGGGAACTTGCAAAACGCATAAAGAACCGCTCAAAGTTTGTGACCATAGGACTGGTCGGCAAATATGTTCAGCTTCACGACGCATACCTCTCGGTGGCCGAGGCGCTGACACACGCAGGCTTCGCGCACAATGCTTCCGTTGAGATCGAATGGATAGATTCCGAGGAGCTTACGGAGGATAATTATACCGAAAAGCTGAAAAATGTGTCGGGTATCATAGTGCCCGGCGGCTTCGGCGACAGAGGCATCGAGGGCATGATACTCTCCGCGAAATATGCAAGAAAGAACAAGATACCCTACTTCGGCATATGCCTGGGAATGCAGATAGCGGTGATAGAATTCGCAAGGCACGTGGCAGGAATTGAGGATGCCTGCTCGGGAGAGTTCCACGACGCATCGGAGCACCGCGTGATAGATTTCATGCCGGGGCAGTCCGACAGTATCGAAAAGGGAGGAACATTGAGACTCGGAAGCTATCCGTGCTGCATAAAGGCCGGGACGCTTCTTCGCGAGTGCTATGGTGCTGATGTTATTCATGAGAGGCACAGACATCGCTACGAGTTCAACAACGATTACAGGGAGGTGCTCTCGGGAACCGGACTTGTGCTCTCCGGAATGAGTCCGGACGGCAACCTGGTCGAGACCGTGGAGATAAAGGATCATCCCTTCTATATAGGAGTGCAGTATCATCCGGAGTTTAAATCCAGACCGAACAGGCCGCACCCGTTATTCAAAAAATTTATAGAGCAGTCGATTGCGGAGGCAGAAAAAGGTGAAGTGTAACAGAAAGCTGGTACTGGAGGACGGAACGGTATACGAGGGATACGGCTTCGGGGCAGGCAGCTTCAGACCCTGCGAGATAGTGTTCAACACTTCTATGGCAGGTTATCAGGAGATAATATCCGACCCCTCCTACACAGATCAGGCGATAGTTATGTCCTACCCGCTTATAGGCAACTACGGAATAGCGGCGGAGGATTTTGAGAGCAGGATGGTATCGCCCTCGGCATTTATCGTCAGGGACTTAAATGATGAGCCTTCCAACTTCCGCTCCACGAAGTCACTTTCGGAGCTGATGGAGGAGGCGGATGTGCCGTGCATCTACGGCATAGACACCAGAAAACTCGTGAGGACCATACGTGACAGGGGTACCGGAAGGTGCGTTCTGGCGGATATGTCCACACCGGTCGATGAGGCGGTGGCTCTCATAAAGAGCACACCCGCGCCTCACGACGCGGTGAAGAGGTGCTCCTGCACCAAGAAATGGTACAGCATGACCTCGAACCACCTCTACAGCGTGGTGGCAGTCGACTGCGGCATGAAGAAGAACATCATCAGGATGATGAATGAGAAGGGCTGCAATGTGACTGTGGTTCCCTACAACACCTCCGCCGAGGAGATCATGTCGCTAAGACCCGACGGCGTGTTCATATCTAACGGTCCCGGAGATCCGCAGGATGTACCCGAGGTAATAGAGACGCTCAAGCAACTGCACGGGCTGGTGCCGATGTTCGGTATCTGCCTGGGGCACCAGCTCATTGCCCTTTCGTATGGCGCGAATACCTACAAGCTGAAGTTCGGACACAGGGGAGGAAATCATCCGGTAAAAGAGCTCGCTACCGGAAGAATAGAGATCACCAGCCAGAACCACAGCTACGCGGTAGATGAGGCGTCGCTTGACGGCACGGGACTTAAGGTAAGTCATGTGAACATACTGGACGGGACCGTGGAGGGACTCGATTGTGAGCGGGACAGGGTATTCTCGGTGCAGTACCACCCCGAGAGCGCTCCCGGACCGAATGACGGAAGAGAGCTTTTTGACAGATTTACGAAGCTTATGAGGAAAGGTTAGAAAGCGATGCCAAAGCGTAAGGATATAAAAAAGGTGCTTGTGATCGGTTCGGGACCGATAGTTATAGGTCAGGCGGCTGAGTTTGATTATGCGGGAACACAGGCCTGCCTGGCACTCAAGGAGGAAGGCTACGAAGTCATACTGGCGAATTCCAATCCCGCGACCATTATGACGGATCACTCCATAGCCGACAAGGTGTATATGGAGCCGCTCACACTTGAGTATATGGCGAGGATATGCCGCTATGAGAGACCGGATGCCATAGTTCCGGGTATAGGAGGTCAGACTGGACTCAATCTCTCCCTTCAGTTATATGACAAGGGAGTTCTGGATGAGTGTGAGATAGAGCTTCTGGGAACGGATGCGAAGAGTATAAGGATGGCTGAGGACAGGGAGCAGTTCAAGGAGCTGTGCAATACCCTGGGCGAGCCCGTGGTGCCCTCAGCCATTGCCGAGGGTATGGAGGAGGGCATGGCGGCAGCAGCAAGTATCGGCTACCCCGTGATACTGCGCCCCGCATTCACGCTCGGTGGTACAGGAGGCGGCTTCGCGTCCGACGAGGAGGAGATGCGTGAGAGGATGAAGGCTGCCCTGGCTGCCTCACCCGTGCATCAGGTGCTCGTGGAGAAGAGCATCAAGGGCTACAAGGAGATCGAGTACGAAGTGATAAGGGACGCGAATGACACTGCCATCACCGTCTGCAACATGGAGAATCTCGATCCCGTGGGCATACATACAGGCGATTCCATAGTCGTCGCGCCCAGCCAGACGCTTACGAACAAGGAATATCAGATGCTACGAGACAGCGCTCTTAAGATCATCAGGGCGCTCAAGATAAAGGGCGGTTGCAATGTGCAGTTCGCCCTCGATCCTCAGTCATTCAACTACTATGTAATAGAGGTAAATCCCAGAGTGTCCCGATCTTCGGCACTTGCGTCCAAGGCCAGCGGTTATCCTATCGCCAGAGTGTCCGCCAAGATCGCGGTCGGAATGAATCTCGACGAGATAATGCTTGCGAACACCCCCGCGTGCTTTGAGCCGTCACTCGATTATGTTGTGACGAAGATGCCCCGCTTCCCCTTCGACA
>DGVE01000106.1:5259-5769 GCA_002395865.1 Lachnospiraceae bacterium UBA4292
CACTCAGATGAAGGCCACGGGTGAGACGATGAGTATCGGCCGCACCATGGAGGAGAGCCTTTTAAAGGCCATTCGTTCTCTCGAGGACGGCAGAAAACATATCAGGCTCGAGAAGTTCGACCCGAAGAACCTGTCCGACAAGCCGGGCAGGGAGGGCAGAGAGGAGGCTTTGGAGCAGATGCTCTCATACGTCTGTGAGGGAACCGATGACAGGCTGTACGCCATCTCCGAGCTGATGAGGCTGGATACCGATCTTCAGGTGATATATGACAGAACAAAGATCGACATGTTCTTCCTCAACAAGCTTAAGAATATAGTTGATTTTGAGAGAAAGCTTGAGGATGCCGGCAGATCGGGCGGACTTGATGAAGAGATGCTCTATATGGCTAAGAGGATGGGCTTTTCGGATCATTTCATAGCTGAGATGACCGGGCTCAGTGAGGAGGAGGTCTGGGAGCTCAGGATAAAAAACGGCATAAAGCCGGTATATAAGATGATCGATACCTGCGC
>DGVE01000194.1 GCA_002395865.1 Lachnospiraceae bacterium UBA4292
GCAGATCTCGCACATCTCCTTCGACCAGCACTTGTTCTTCACATCGAATAGAAGCATGCCCGAAGCATCCGAAACATCAGTGCAGAATACGCCGCTCAGTCTGTAGGCGATGAAGTCCTTCGGGAGCATGATCCTCTCTATCCTCGCGAAGAGCTCCGGCTCATTGTTCTTCATCCACAGTATCTTCGGCGCTGTAAATCCGGTGAAGGATATATTGGCCGTGTACTGAGAGAGCTTCTCTTTGCCTATCACCTCATTCAGATAGTCGCACTCCGCGGTCGTTCTTCCGTCGTTCCAGAGGATGGCGGGTCTTATGACCTTATCATCTTTATCGAGAACTACCAGACCGTGCATCTGTCCGCCGAAGCTGATGCCTGCAACTTTCGAAGCGTCGAAGCCGCCGGTCAGTTCCTTTATCCCTTCCTTAACTGCCTTCCACCAGTCCTCCGGCTCCTGCTGAGACCAGCCCGGATGGGGGAAGTAGAGCGGATACTCTTTGGAAACAGTATTGGCTATCGCGCCGCTCTCGTCCATGAGGAGCAGCTTGAGCGCGGAAGTACCGAGATCAACACCGATATAATACATATCTTTCACCTGTCGCAGGCTATATGTGCCCGACACCTCGCCTGCTCCGGTGCCGGTAAACATCGTAAAATCACAACGTTGCAACTATAGCACAACCAGTCCGCAATAACAATAGCAAAAAAGCAGTTTTTACGGACTAAATCAACTGATTCTTAGGGTAACCGATCAGCCTTTTATCGCTCTCTCGAAGGCATCGTACAGCTCGTCAAATGTCTCGTAAGCCTTCAGCTGAGGATAGTCTCTCTTTATCTGCTCGGTCGTCCTGAAGAGGAAGCCGTCCTTGGAGGCGCGGATCATCTCGAGGTCGTTGAAGCTGTCGCCTGTAGCCACTGTCTCGAAGCCGCATGACTGGAGCGCCTTCACAGTAGTCAGCTTGCTGTGTGAGCAGCGCATCCTGTAGTCTGTGATCTCGCTGTTTTCACCGACCACCAGCTCGTTGCAGAATATGGTGGGCATGCCGAGCTTCTCCATGAGAGGTCCCGCGAACTGACTGAATGTGTCCGAGATTATGATGACCTGTGTGAGCTTCCTGAGCTTGTCCAGAAACTCCTTGGCGCCCGGCAGCGGATCGATCTGCGCTATTACCGCCTGTATCTCCTTGAGCCCGAGACCATGCTCCTTAAGGATGCCTATCCTCCACTTCATGAGCTTATCGTAATCCGGTTCATCCCTCGTGGTCCTCTTAAGCTCTGGTATACCGCTTACCTTTGAAAACTCGATCCATATCTCGGGGACTAGAACTCCCTCAAGATCCAAACATGCACAAAACATTTATCTCCTCCTGAAAACTCTGTATTGTCGTTTTATGTGCCTTCTGTTATTTCGAAAGCATTTTCTCTATGCACGATACCAGTATCACCGCAGGTGAATTCCAGTATATGGTCACCTCGTTCAGCGAATAGAATCTGACGTCGTCTATATAGCATTTCATGGGAGGAATCCCCACAAAGTGCCCTTTTAACTGCCATTCAGGCGGCTCTGTATTGGGACCGCCCGCCACAAAGCCCGGAAAATTCTCCTCATATGCGTGAGCCATCCTCGCGTGCGGATATGACACGCACCTCTCTCCCACACCGGTTATATAGCTTATCCCGAGAGCGTTTCTCCCGAGGATGTAGTCGAGATGTCTCTGCAGAATGCCCTCATCTATCTCTGTGTCGGTAAACAATGAAGCAAAACAGAGTATGCAGGCATTCGACAGAAGAAGGCTGTTGCTGCCCCAGTGGAAGTCGTACTCATGCATGGAAATGCCGTAGCCCGCGCCTGCGCAGACTTTCATGAGCTCAGCTGCCTTAAATGCAAACGCGCCCTTAAAAGCCGAGAGTATATCCTCATCGCAGGTCCCGTCCATCATAAAGCACACCCCCGCAAGGCCGCCTACATTTGCATAGCCCATGCCGGTGAGATTCCCTGTCTCCTTTATGAGAGCCCCGGCGATCTCCTGCGCCTTTTCATCCTTCGTTCGGATGTATCTGGCCGCAGCCGCAAACAGCCTGTTGTCCTTATCGTCCCCCTCTGTATACTCTCCGGTAGAACAATCCGCCGGATTTTTAAAGCGAAGTATATCCGGGTGAAGCACGAGCCATTCCCAGGCACGGTCAGCGCATCCTATAAGCCTCTCCTTAAACTCCTTATCGTCCTCATAGAACTCCGCCGCAAGATAGCACACCGCGCAAAGATCCGCCGTGGCCCACGATGAAGGAGGCAGTATATACATATCCGCCGCATCCTCCTCGGGCTTGCAGAAGGCAGCGTGAGAAAGCGTGGTCTGCTTGTGATAAGCGCTTCCGTCCTCAGACTGCATCTTAAGGAGCCACTCGAGCTCATACCTTATCTCGTCCAGATAAGCTCTGTCCAGACCGAACAGCTTTACGGCCAGAAGGAGGTGCGCCGCGGCGACCGCTCCGGCCGTCACGTATCTTCCGTAATCGCCCGCGTCATGCCAGCCGCCCGTGATACTCAGCCTTACGCTTCTGTCGGTGTACAATATACTGTCGGACATATGGCACGCACAGTGTCTGGCGGCGCCGGCTCTCTCGTCCACATCGCAGCCGCATCTCTGATAGTAATAGATACCCATCAGAGCGTCTAAGACCGCTCTCATCACGCCGCGCCCTATCTCAAAGCAGGCAGATCGTCTGCCGCCCTGCTCGATATGATATCTTCCGGGAGTATCCACACCGGTAAAGTCCAGTACGAATACCTTCTCACCCGCAGACAGGTCGTGACCCATGCTGACGGGAGCTGCGAGCTTTATCCTCTCCCCCGACTCATTCACCAGATAAGCGTCTTCACCAGTCAAAACAACGGCACTCTTTTTCGCTTCAGGCTCAAAACCGGCCTGATTCACGAAGATACCATTTTCGGGAAGGTCGAAATGATAGTCGGGACTGTCAAATTCGTATCTCATATAGGCATTTACCTCTTATGATATATCCTGTCCGATGCTTCGTATTTGGGCTCGCAGGTCAGTCTGATGCCGAGCTTTTTAAACATCTGCTCATCGACATACGACAGAAGCACAGAAGAATGTGCCTCGCAGCCTGAAAGCCTGGGTATCATATTCATGGCAGCTGCAGCGAGCTCGCTGTCGGCAGCCGATATGGACAGCGCAGTGAGCGTCTCGTCCGTGTGGAGTCTGGGGTTCTTGCTTCCGAGATAATCTATCTTCAGTTTCTGAATGGGTTCGATGGCCTTCGGTGAGATGAGCTTTATCTCATCATCCATGCCCGCAAGTATCTTGAGCGCATTCAAAAGAGCCGCCGACGCAGCGCCTAAAAGGTCGCTCGTCTTGCCTGTAACTATCTGTCCGTCGGGAAGCTCTATCGCAAATGCGGGATGACCCGTTATCTGCTCGCGAAGAAGTGCAGCGCCTATTACCGGACGCGAGCTTCTGTCGAGCCCCGCCTGCTTCATGAGAAGCTCCAGCTTTAATCTGTCGTCCTTGGACTCGCCCGTCCTCTTCTGCTCACACAGACACTTGTAGTAGCGTCTGATGATCTCCTGCTTCGATGCCTCCTGGCAGACCTCGTCATCTATGATGCAGTTGCCGGCCATATTTACACCCATATCGGTGGGGGACTTGTACGGGCTCTTGCCCGCGATAAGATCGAATATCGCGTTTACGACAGGGAAGATCTCGATGTCGCGGTTATAGTTGACCGTGGTCACACCGTATGCCTCGAGATGGAAGGGATCAATCATATTTACATCGTTCAGATCCGCCGTGGCAGCCTCGTAAGCAAGGTTCACGCAGTGCTTAAGAGGAAGATTCCATATCGGGAAGGTCTCGAACTTCGCGTAGCGCGCCTTGCGGCCGCGTTTGTACTCGTGATAAACCTGCGAAAGTGATGTTGCGAGTTTTCCGGAGCCGCCTCCCGGTCCCGTAACAACTATGAGAGGCTTGCTCACCTGTATATATGGATTTGCCCCGTAGCCTTCCTCGGATACGATGGTATCCACGTCCGTCGGATATCCCTTGGTAAACTGATGCTTGTATGTTTTTATCCCGCGGCGCTCCAGCTTTGCGATGAACTGGTTTACGGCCGGTGCGTCCTCATATCTTGTAACAACTACGGAATTCACTTCAAGGTCATAACTTCTGAACTCATCGATAAGCCTCATTACTTCGAGATCATAAGTGATGCCGAAATCCTGGCGGGTCTTGCTCTTGACGATATCGCCCGCATAGATGCAGATGATGATCTCTGCCTGATCGCTCATCTTCTGCAGAAGCTTGATCTTGGCGTTTTCGTCAAAGCCCGGAAGCACTCTCATAGCGTGCTTGTCCTCGACGAGCTTGCCCCCGAACTCGAGGTAGAGCCGGCCTTCGCCGCTCTGTATCCTCTCGAGTATGTATTTTGACTGCTCTTCGATATACTTCTCTG
>DGVE01000020.1 GCA_002395865.1 Lachnospiraceae bacterium UBA4292
CCAGTTCGGCCAGTTTGATATGGGCCATGTTGGGCTGGGCGTCGAGGGCCAGCATCTTGTCGCGGTAGAAGCGGTAGAACTCTGAGGTCCTTCTCATGAAGAAGGTGTGGCTGAGCATCGTCTCGGGCGGATAATCATATTTCTGATTGTAAAGTCCGTCCACGCTGCGAAAGTCCGGTATATTGCTCTCGGTGGACACCCCCGCCCCTCCGAAGAAGACGATATAACTCGATTCGTCTATCATTTCCTTAAGCCTTGCGATCTCTTCCGAAAACCCCATATTTATATTATCCGCCATTGCGTTCCCCCTGTATAATCTGTGTATTCCCTGCCTCCGTTTCAGGTCAGAAACCTCTTTCTGCCCGGCTGTCGGAAGACCTTATAACTATCGTTTATTTTACCACTCATGAGCATTTTTAACAAGCTTTTTTGGTAACTATTCAGCACCCGCCCATCACATTCGCAAAACCTCTGCCAAAGGCATCGGTTTTTGCGTCAAATGCACTTGAAGAATCTACACAATCATGTATAATCGTTTATAGATAATGTAATCGGAGGTGAAGCCATTTGGATTACTACAGCGAATATAGAAGCAAGCTAAAAACTCCCGAGCAGGCGGCTCTTCTGGTAAACAGCGGAGACTGGGTGGACTACTCCACAGCGACCGCCAAGCCCACGCTCTTCGACGAGGCTCTGGCCGGGAGGCGCGACGAGCTGTTCGATGTGAAGGTCCGCGGAAATATGCTCGACGGTCCCATACAGATAGCCGAGTGCGACCCCTCGGGAAAGCATTTCATATACAACACCTGGCACTGCTCCGGTTACGAGAGAAAGCTGTGCGACAGGGGGCTGTGCTACTACTCCCCCATGGTCTTCCACAACCTGACCGCGTACTACAAGTTCTTTCTCCACGTGGACGTGGCGGTCATGGCCGTTCCGCCCATGGACAGGCACGGATATTTCAACTTCTCCATCAATACAGGTACTGCCGCCGAGATACTCCGCCAGGCTAAGACCGTCATACTCGAGATCAATGAGAACCTTCCGAATGTGCGCGGCGGCTACGACGACTGCGTGCACATCTCGGATGTCACAGCCGTGATCGAGGGTCCGCATGAGCCCTTCAAGTCCCGCCCCAGAAAGCCCATCTCGGCCACGGAGCGTGCCATCGCGGAGAATATCATTGCACATATCCGCGACCGCTCCACACTTCAGATAGGTGTGGGAGGCATGCCCGATGCCGTCGGCAGACTTCTCGCTGAGTCGGATCTGAAGGATCTCGGCATGCACACGGAGCTGTGCGGTGACGCGTATCTGGATCTGTTCAACGCTGGCAAATTGACCAACAGATACAAAAACAGAAACCCCGGCAAGGGAATACTCGGCTTTGCTATAGGCTCACCCGAGCTCTACGACTGGCTGGATTCAAATCCCTCCATCAAGGCATACCCTCTCGAGTATGTGAACACTCCGGAGATCATCGGTCAGATCGACAATATGGTCTCCATCAACAGCTGTCTGTGCGTGGATCTCTTCGGACAGGTCAGCTCCGAAAGCATCGGCAAGCGCCAGATCTCAGGCACCGGCGGACAGCTCGACTTCCTCGAGGGTGCTTCCATCTCCAAGGGCGGCAAGGCATTCATCTGCCTGAACAGCACCTACACGGACAAGGAGGGCGTAAGGCATTCGTGCATCGTTCCCTCGTTCAACGGCGAGATAATCACATCGCCGAGGAGCCAGGTGTACTATATCGCCACGGAGTACGGAGTCGTGAATTTAGAGGGAACCACGTCGTGGGAAAGAGCCGAGAGGCTGATATCCATAGCTCATCCGGACTTCAGGGATGAGCTGATAAGACAGGCCGAAAGCATGAAGATATGGAGGCGTTAGATTTAGCAATATGAGTGATAATAATATAAAACATGTAATAGGCATAGTCAGCGGCAAGGGCGGTGTGGGCAAATCCATGACGTGCTCTCTTCTGGCCTGCGCCATGCAACGAGCCGGCTTAAAAACAGGTATTCTTGACGCGGATATAACCGGTCCCTCGATACCTAAGATGTTCGGCATCCACGGCAGGACGCATATGGAGGACGGCAAAATGGCCCCCGCAGCAGCAGGCTGCGGCGTCAAGCTCATGTCGGCAAATCTCCTCCTCGACCGCGAGGATGAGCCCGTCATATGGCGCGGCCCGCTTCTTAACACCATGATAAAACGCTTCTTCGAGGGAGTCGGCTGGGGAGAACTGGACGTGCTGCTCATCGACATGCCTCCGGGCACCAGCGATGTACCGCTGACCATATATCAGTCGCTTCCGATAGAGGGCATCGTTATGGTCAGCACACCTCAGTCTCTCGTGGAGATGATAGTAAAGAAGGCATCCTCCATGGCGGGGGCGCTGAATATTCCCCTGCTCGCCCTGGTGCAGAATTTCAGCTACCTTTCCTGTCCGGGCTGCTCCGAGGTCATCTACCCCTACGGAAAGGGGCGCGGCGAGGAGCTCGCCGGGGAGCTGGGCACAAAGATATACGCGCAGATACCTTGGGTCCTCGATGCGGCGCAAAAATGCGACGCGGGCGAGGTCTCGTCCATAGTGATACCCGAGATCGACGCATTGGCCTCGGCACTCGTTTCTTCGATTTAATAACGGAGATGATAAAATAGAAAGGGAATAGTCAGACCATGAAATATACAATGAAAGAAGTTTTACAGTATCTGGAGGAAGAGGACGTAAAATTCATCCGTCTGGCTTTCTGCGATGTGTTCGGTAAGGTCAAAAACATTTCCATCAACCCGTGTGAGCTTGAAAAAGCCTTTGATACCGGTATACCCTTTGACAGAGATCTCATCGACGGCTTCTCAAGTCTACGCTGCACACAGCTCTACTTAAAGCCCGACCCGTCCACACTTGCAGTCCTTCCATGGCGCCCGGATCACGGCCGCGTGGTCAGGATGTACTCTGACATATATGAGGAGGACGGAGAGCCGTTCAGATTCGACATGAGACATTTTCTTGCGGAAAATGTAGCGGAGGCCAAAGCACTCGGCCTCTCCTTCTCCTTCACCACAGTACAGGATTTCTATCTGTTCGATCTGGACGAGGCCGGCAAAGCGACCTTCACGCCCTTTGACAACGCAGGCTATATGGATCTGGCTCCGGAGGATCGAGGGGAGAATGTAAGACGTGAGATCTGCCTCAGCCTTTCGCAGATGGGTATCCAGCCGCAGAGCTCCCACCACGGGGTCGGTCCCGGCCAGAACAGGGTGACATTCAAATCGGCCGATCCGGTGAGTGCCGCAGACAACTCGGTCACATTTATGAACGCTGTAAAGACAATAGCCTACAGGAACGGACTAAGCGCGAGCTTCTCGCCCCTGCCCCTTGCCGAGGCTCAGGGCAATTCGTTCATCATCCGCATGGATGTGTCCGCGCTTGCGGAAAGTAAGCGGGACAGCGCGGTCGGCGGGGTTCTTAAGACCGTCCCCGATTTGACTCTGTTCTTCAACCCCGATAAGGCATCCTACAGAAGGCTCGCAAAGAAAGGGACGCCGAATGTGATCGGCTGTTCACCGAGGAATTATTCGCAGATCATACGCTACCCCGTCAGGGAGGGCGGCAGAATATTTATGGAGCTTCGTTCTCCGGATTCGGGAGCCAATCCGTATCTCGCCATCGCGCTTCTCGTGCGAGCGGCTGTATACGGAGTTCAAAACAAATTAGGTCTTAACGGCAGCTACGAACCGGCTCAGCCCGGCACTTACAGCGAGCCGAAGC
This sequence comes from Lachnospiraceae bacterium UBA4292, assembly GCA_002395865.1. GTDB lineage: Bacteria > Bacillota > Clostridia > Lachnospirales > Lachnospiraceae > UBA4292. The sequence goes on from DGVE01000020.1 coordinate 3,776, forward strand.
TCCCCGCCGATCTTGCCTCGGCTGCTGCGGCGGTGAAGAATTCTCTGCTTATTAACAGGATCCATCAGAGAAAATTTTACGACAAAAATGACAATCCGGTGACAACAGAATTAAAAATGGAGCCATCCGCCACTCATCCCGAACTTACTTATGACCTGAACAGCATAATGAACGTGTACCTCAAAAGGTAAGTAAAATAAAAATCAGATGAAAGAACGCCACTACAGTGTTCTGCTGGTCTCCGCCACCGACAATTTCGTCGAAGCTGTCCGACCGATGCTTCCGTCGGGCCAGTTCGATGTGAAGAGAACGACCGGCTCCAACGATGCCAGGCGAGAGACCGCGCAGAACAATTACGATTTCATAATCATCAATTCCGTGAACCGCACGGAAAATGACATAGATTTCGCGACAGACGCATGCACAGGACCCGGATGCGTCGTTTTGGTGTTCGTAAAAAACGAGTCCTACTACCCTGTCTACGAGAGGGTCTGTGAACACGGCGTCTTCGTGCTCCCGAAGCCCTTCACGAAGCAGGCCTTCAACAATGCCATCATGTGGATGGTCAGCGCCAGAGAGAGGCTGCGCCGCACCGAAAAAAAGACCTTCTCCCTCGAAAACCGAATGGAGGAGATCCGCCTCATAAACCGCGCCAAGTGGGCTCTTATCAATACGCGCGGCATGGACGAACCCGGTGCGCACCGCTACATCGAAAAGCAGGCCATGGACCGTTGCATATCAAAGGCAGCGGTCGCGGCCGAGATCATACACGGCTGACACCACGCCGCTATTTTTCACTCGTCTTTACAGCTGCTTTCTGTTAAACACCGGGACTGCAAGAATGATACAAACGATGCTCGCTGCGGCTGTGATGATGAAAGCTTCCTCGAAATCACAGGGAACACTTTTCCGATAGATAAGGGATGTGCCGTCCATGAGATGCGTGGGCAGGTATTTCGCTGCCTTCGGCGCCGTTGAGGCTATCGTCATGGCAAACACCACCGCTCCGACTCCTCCGAGCACCGCCGCGCCCGATGATACCATTGCGGAGAACAGCGGGATAAGGTCTGTCACGAACAATCCGAAGATCCACCAGCTGAGTGCGGCGAATTCGATATCTTTCGCCACCGAATTATCCCAGTAGTATGCGTTGTACATGTATGTGATGCCGTAGCAAAGCCAGTAGCACGCGCTCCAGAGCATTGCAAGCATCAGCGCCTTGGAAACTACCACCTTGTACCGCTTAAGCCCCTTCGTGAGTGAAAGGATGAGCGTTCCCGACTGGTATTCGCGCGTGAAGATAGCGCACTCTATAAGCACGAAGGCTATAAGCGCCATCGGTATGTTCTTGAAAAACTGAGTCCACGAATCGAGAGCCGTTGGGTCCGAGACAGTAATACTCATACCGCTCTCGGCCATCGAATCCGCCATTGTGGACAGTATCCACGGTGTAAGCTTGGCGACGGCCGGATTCATTATTCCGAACAGTGTGAAAAGTATACCGAGTATGGTTAGCCGTCCAGTTCGAAGCTGCTCGGTCAGCTCTTTTTTAATGCAGGCTTTCATTCTCCCGTCACCTCCATAAACAGCGACTCGAGAGTAGGTTCTATTCTTTCGAGCTTCACGACGGGTATCTCGTTGTCTGCGGCAAAACGCATCAGTGCGTACACGTTTATATCCTTCTCCGAAAAGGTCAGCGAAGTATCGCCCGCCCTTGCTGCCGCGCAAAATGCAGCCGCAATCTTTCCCGCAGCCTGTGCAGTCTCGGTCTCGAAAACATATTCATCCCTTCGGTAGCTGTTTCTTATGTCGGCCAGTTTGCCGCTCATCCTCGTCTTTCCGCCGTCGATAAAAGCGATATCCGTACATATCCTCTCAACATCCGAAAGGATATGTGTGGAAAAGAGCACGGTCGTCTGATTCCTTACGGCAAGAAGTATGTCCAGTATCTCCTTGCGTCCCACAGGGTCCAGAGCCGAGGTGGGCTCATCACATATAAGGAGTCTCGGGCGGTTAAAAAGTGCCTGAGCTATTCCGAGCCTCTGCTTCATTCCCCTCGAAAAGCCCTTTACCCTATGCCTTTCTCCGGAAAGTCCCACAAGCTCTAAAAGCTCATCCGCTCTTTTCTCCCTCTCCTTCTTCTCCATACCGGTTATCTCACCGCAAAACAGAAGATACTCCCTCGCGTTCATAAAAGGATAGAATTCGGGTACGTCCGGCAGATATCCTATAAAACGGTTGGTGGCCGTCTGGCCGTATACCACACTCTCGCCAGCCACGGTTATATCACCCGCGTTCGCCCTGATCAGACCCAGTACCGTCTTCATGGTCGTTGTCTTTCCGGCACCGTTTTTACCGATAAAGCCGAATATACTGTGCTCCGGCACGTAAAGATCCAGCCCCTTTAAGACCTCCTTATCGCCGAAGCGCTTGTGAAGATCAGTTATCTTAAGCATCAGGCATCCTCCTTGCCGAACACGAAGTAAAGTATCGGTCCGACAAACTCCATGAGCACTATGGTGACGATGAGCCAGATCGTTCTTGTGCCCCTCTTGTAGTTTTCATGGGTCAGTATGTGGTGAAGTGTGTAGCCCAGCAGCGCAAACTGCACTATTATCAGCGGAATGATAAAGGGCAGGTATTCCATTAACTGTTCGGTATTCATGATTTGTCCTCCAATCTTTTCTCTCTTGCAGTCTCAATACAGAAATCGTGGTTACCGCAACATGTGCACGTAAGTTTTCTCAGAGTAGGTGTGTGCTTTGCAAATAACATTTCCTTTTTCCGCGGAACGAATATCTCATGGCACTGAGGGCAGATATATGCTACGCTCTTGATGTAGTACGCAAAAACCCAGATGCTCACGATGATATCCACGGGTATCCACAGCACAAACGGCCACCAGATACCGGTCGTTATCCACAGAACGATCGATGTCCACTGAAAAAGCGCGTTCGGTATTCCGACACACAGCATAACGATGTGCATACGCCTCATCTTCCTTTTATTTTCCATCCTGTGAGCTATGTCGCCGATAGATTCTATGGAAATATCGCCGGATGTGTCGCGCAGTCCCTTACGGATGCCCTCGATAATTCCCAGCTTGTCCTTTCTCTCCTGAAGTTCCTCTGACAGAAGCTTCTCCTGCTCATCGAGCAGCGTTTTTATGACCGGTCCGGGCTTCTCCTCTGAGAGCAATTCCCCTATACTGTTGATGGATATGCCGGCATCCCTCAGAAAACAGATGATTCTCATTCGTTTAAGATCCTGCTCCGAGTACAGTCTCCTGCCGCCCTCGCTCAGTTCGCTCGGCACCAGTATGCCCCTTGTATCATAGTACTGTACCGTGCGGACCGTCACACCTGACAGCTTCGCGATCTCTCCTGTCGTGTACATCGACATAGCTTTTTCCTCCTTCCGCTGCGTACTTTAGCACATAACGCAGCGTCACAAGCAATAGGTCACGCAGGGGGATTTTTTGTTTTTTTGCGAAAATTGCCCCTGACATGAAATGTAGCATAAAACAAGCTGCACTTCAAGTCGAGAGGCATACTGTATGATCTATTTCCACGGTCTTGTCTTGCCGATCCAGCCGTTTTCGTTCCAGTACTTAAAGTCGGTATATTCGGGATCCTGCTTGCCGAGACCGGTCTGCATCATTCTTATTATATAGAACTTCGCCTTAACCGCCAGCCCCGTACGGCCCGGCTTGCTGTAATCGATGGCACGCATTTTTTCCGCGACAGCGCTCAGCTTTTTCCTGAAGGCCGCCTTCTTCTTTTCATCTATCTTGTTCCAGTCGATATCCGCCATCAGCTTGAAGCTTACGACCTTTATCGTGGTGATGCCCCACCATGACAGGCTGTCCTTTATGTCCTTCGCCGTGGATTTTCCGCCCGCTCCGAGGCACTGGGTAATGATCACGGCGCGCTTCCCGAACATCTCCTTTGCGGGGCGGTGCGGCATCCACCTGTACCCGAAATGATCCAGCATCGCCTTCATGGCGCCTGTGGTATGGAATACATATGCGGGAGAAGTGAACACCAGCAGATCCGCCTCCAGCAGTGACTTCTCGATCTTCTGAATATACTCCGCATCCTTGCAAAGATGCTGGTCTTTAAGGAAACAGGCCGTACATCCCGCGCAGAAATTCGGGCAATCCTTCGGGAGATAATACTCCGTGATATCCGCTTCATCCCTGAAGCGTTCCAGAAATATTTCCTTCATCCTGTATGTAACACCATGTTTTTCGGTTCCGTTGATAACCGTTATCTTCATAGTTGTGACCTTCCTCATCATTTTTTATCTGCCGAATATAGTCTGTTGAACTGTCGTATATGCGCTTCCAGTGTTTTTATCGCCTCCGCCTCACGCTCCGGCTCCCTGTCACATATGGTCATCAGCATGTAGATGGGCGCGTAAAAATGCAGTGTCATAATATCCACATTATCCGTCTTTAAAACTCCCGATGTGACCATAAGCCCGAAGAGCATCCCCTGATACGTAAGCGGATCGTCCACATACTGCTTCATATAAACATCCGCAAGCTTCCTGTCGTGAAACTGCTCGATGGTCAGCATCTTGCGAAACCGCCTTGTGTAGTCATCGTGCAGGAAATACATAAACAGACCGCTGCCGATAGCTATAAGCTGTTCCTCCGAAATGTGCTTATAGACCTCCGCATCCGCAGAAGCGTCCGCTCCGTTGATATTTAAGGCGCCCGCCTCCTCCAAAAATCTTCTGTTCATCTCCTCGATGATCGCGTCGAATATTGCCTGCTTGCTTTTATAATGCTTGTAAATGGACGGCGCCTTGATACCTACCCTCTCGGCTATATCCGCCACAAAAACATTTGCATAGCCCCTCTCTGAGAACAGCGTCAGCGCTTCATCCACTATTTTTTTCTTTGTATCCATTCCGTTTCCCCCTGTACTATATCCCGAAATGATCATATTATGCAGCTAATTCCAATTAGCCGTATTATAAGCTAATTTGGATTAGCTGTCAAGTCCCAAAATAAAAAACCGGCAGAATTATCTCCTTTGCGTCCTCGTAGGGATGCTCCATCGCTGCGTCCGGCATCAGCTTCACAGCCGCAGAAACAGGCTTTACCAGAAGTCTGTCGTCATAGATACCACCGAAAACCTTGCCTCGATAATAAAGGACATATTCACCCATCATCGCCCGAAAGCTTACTTCATCGAGCCCCGAAAGCTGCTCCAATACATAGTCCAGATACTCTTTGGTAGATGCCATTGCCATTTTATACCCTTCCTGTAGATCAGATGCCGCCCTCAGGCTCCTTCCAAAACCCGCCCTTATAACATTTCGTGAGCAGACAGCAACATTCGACCCCCGGCGTCTGAGGGAACATGTCCACACAGGCGATACGGCTTATGCGGTAGCCCGCGGCATAGAATGAAGGCAGGTCGCGCGCAAAGGATGACGGCTTGCAGGATATATAGATGACCTTCTGCGCGCCGTAGTCTATGAGCTTCGGCAGTGCCTTGGGATGTATGCCGTCGCGGGGAGGGTCGAGTATAAGAACGTCCGGTCTCTCAGGCATGGTATCTATGACCTTCAGAACGTCCCCTGCTATGAACACGCAGTTGTCTATCGCATTTCTCGCGGCGTTTTCGCGGGCGGCGATGACCGCCTCTTCCACTATCTCCACACCGATACATTTCTCGCACACAGCGGATACTATCTGTGCAATGGTTCCTGTACCGCTGTAGAGATCGTACACGATGTGTTTCCTCTCTCCGCCCAGAAAGTCCCTGACCACGCAGTAGAGCACCTCTGCACCCGCAGCATTGGTCTGGAAGAATGAGAAGGGTGTGATCTTAAATGTGAGCCCCAGAAGCTTCTCCTCTATATAGTCACGTCCGTACAGAAGCGTGGTCTTTTCCGAAACGACCACGTCCGCCGGCGAATTGTTCAGTATATGCAAAAATCCTGTCAGTTCACCGTCGTATTTCTGCGACGTGAGAACCTGAGTAAGCTCCTCCAACTTAAGATAAGCAGCAAGCTCCTCATAGCTTCTTTCACCCGATGCACTCACAAGCGCCACAAGCATCTGCCCGGTAAATGTGCTCTTCCTAACCAGAAGATGGCGCAGTATGCCCTCGTGAGCCATCTTTTTATAATAGGGGATATCCCTGCCGGCGTAGAAATCCAGTACGGTCTTCAGCACCTTTCTGACATCGCTGTCCACCAGAACGCAGCCCGTCACCGACAGCACATCGTAAGTGCTGGCGCGCTTGTGAAGGCCCAGCGTGAGCGGTCCGTCCTTCACGGCATCACCGAAGGAGAACTCCATCTTATTTCTGTACTCTACGGGTCTTGGACTCGCGTATATATTCTCCAGAGTAAATTCCTCCGGATATGCCTCGCCGATAAGCTCCTCTATCTGACGCTTCTTTATCTCAAGCTGTTTTTCATAAGGGACCGTCTGATAAGCGCAGCCGCCGCAGTCGGGAAAATGCTCACACATCGGATCGGTCTCATAATCCGCTCTCTCCACTATCTCCGTGAGATTGCCTCCGTTCCTTTTCACACGAGCCCTCACCCTCTGGCCGGGAAGAGCTCCCTTTACACTTATTCTTTCACCTTCCACGACCATGCTTCCCTTGTTCGGAAAGCTGTAGCGGTCGATCACGCCTTCCACTATCTCACCCTTTTTCATATTTACCTCAAATAATAGTTCAAAGCCTTTATAACCATTTATAGTGTAGTACCAAATACGAAAAAAGGACCTTTCATACCCTGAAAGGCCCCATCAGACATTTTCGAATAATTACTCTTCCTCTTTCTCAGACTCCTCGGACTTCTCAGCCGCGTCCTCTGCGGGCTTAACTTCCTCGTCCTCGTCCTCGAAGAAATCGTCATCGAAATCCTCATCAAAATCATCATCCATGTCATCGAGATAATCGGGTGTCATGAACTTATACACAGCAAATGCGATACCTGCTACGGCTGCAACAGCGCCGATAATGATAAGGATAGTCTTTAATGTACTGTTCTTTTTCATTCCAAAACCCTCCTGTCGGAAACTAGTAAGTAAATGATAGCACACTTTTTCAAAAAATAATAGTCCTAAATGAAAAAAATGTTATTTTTATATCTTTTTGAGTTTCGCGAAGCCTGCCATCATCTTTTTGGTGTCGCCGCTGTCGAAATCCACGGTCACCACGTAGTCCTTCGGCCCCTTCTCGATGGTGCGCACCACTCCCTCGCCGAAGGTCTTGTGCTCCACGCGGTCCCCCGTCGTATAGTCTATGGAGAACGCCTGATTGCCCAGAAGCGCGGATACATCCTTGCCGTAACCCGGGTTAGTCCCTGCTATCGAGCTTGCGGGCTTTTTATCCTGCGAGCCGTACGAGGAACGTGTCGTAAATGAATTGTCCTTAAAGGATCTTCCTCCGTATGACGTATATCCCGAAGAGCCGCTTAATGATGAGCCGTAAGAACCGCTGCCGTAGCCGGCCGATGTGCTTCGTCCGTAGGAACCTGACGGTGCGTCCTTTAAGAACTTCACCATTCCGTCGGGTATCTCCTTTACGAATCTGGACATGTCGTGGAAGAAGATATCGCCATGCATCATGCGCTGCCTTGCGGCGGAGAGCTTCAGTGTATCCTTCGCTCTGGTAAAGCCCACATAGGCCAGTCTTCTCTCCTCCTCTATGCCCTCGGCGCTCTCGCTCACACTCATCATCGACGGGAAGAGATCCTCCTCAAGACCGCACAGGTACACTCTGTTGAATTCGAGGCCTTTGGCGCCGTGAAGCGTCATGAGCAGCACCCTGTTTTCGCCCTCCTCAACGCTGTCTATATCGGCCACGAGCGCGATCTCCTCCAGAAACTCCGAAAGGCTTCCCTCTCTGCCCTCGTCCTCGCAGGCCATTATGAACTCGGCTGCCTTGTTGCGAAGCTCCTCGAGGTTCTCCTTCTTCGTCTGAGCCACATCATCATCGAGCTTGTCAAGCTCATCCTCGTAGTTTATGTCCTTTATTATCTCCTCTATGAGCTTATCTACGGTCATCTCCTGCGACTTGGCGCGAAGGACCCTGATGCAGTTCACGAAGCCGTCTATCTTCTGCTTTGACCTGCCCACATCCGGTATCAGGTCGCTGCTCGCGAATGCGTCATAGAGCGATATGCCTTTCTCCTGCGCATACGCAGCGACTCTTCCGACCGTTGTGTCTCCTATGCCGCGCCTGGGCACATTTACTATCCTGGCCACGGCGATGTCGTCACGGCCGTTCTCTATGGTCTTTAAATAAGCCAGAATGTCCTTTACTTCGGCTCTCTGGTAGAAGTTTACACCGCCCACTATCCTGTAGGGTATATTTTTGTACAGGCAATACTCTTCAAACGCGCGTGACTGCGCATTCGTTCGGTAGAGCACGGCGCACTCATTGTACTCGCCGCCCTCCTTTACGAAGTCGTCTATGTCATTTACGACGCCCTGCGCCTCCGCCTTGCCGTCCTGATAGAGCCTGAAGGTGACCGGATCGCCCGCAGGCCTGTCGGACCAGAGCCTCTTGGCCTTTCGTCCCCTGTTGTTTGCGATGACTGCGTTGGCCACATTTAGGATATTCGGTGTGGAGCGGTAGTTCTGCTCAAGCTTTACAACCACGGCGTTTTTAAAATACCTCTCAAAATCGAGTATATTGGAGATATCCGCGCCCCTGAACT
>DGVE01000038.1:0-5303 GCA_002395865.1 Lachnospiraceae bacterium UBA4292
CTGTGCGTCTACCAGTTCCGCCACACCGGCAAGACCTTCGAAATGGGCCCTATAGGGCTCGAACCTATGACCCTCTGCTTGTAAGGCAGATGCTCTCCCAGCTGAGCTAAGAGCCCCCGGTCGTCCGCGACTTTGCCATTATATGTGATGATGGCGCTCTTGTCAAGAAGATTCTAAAAAAACTTTAGTTAAATCCAAATATCTTCTGGCATATCTTATAGATAAGGAGCGTGGTCTTTCTTCCGACGGCACCGGGAAGATTGACTCCCCACCCGAGACCCTTTCCGTATCTGAGCTTTTTGTACATCTTGGCGTTGTGATTCTTTATGTATTTCCATATATCCTTCTTTTTCTGAAGGTTCTCCTTACCTCCCGCGCGAAGGAGAAGCACGGAGGAAATGACGGTGATGATCTCCAGATACTGGTACATATAGCTTCTGAGTCTCTTGTTCTCCAGCTCGTTCACATCGTAAGAATCCACCATCATACGGTTCACAAGGAGCTGCTGGTCGATGCGCGAGATCATGACCTGCTCATTTACGGACTGGTCATCCCTTCCGATAAAATACCTGTAGAGATTGATATCCAGATAGTACATCTTCTTTACATAGGGCAGCGGCGTGTATACATACAGGTTGTCCACATAGAAGGTGTGCTCCGGAAGCTTAAGACCACAGTCGATGAGGACCTGCTTCCTGTACATTACGGAGTGCATGAGGATGTACTGTCCGACAGAAAAGCTTCTCACATCGTCCCAGCCGAAATACATATTTCTCGGGAGCGCCTTGTGGTAATGCATGATCTTCTTGTGATCAGCGCCCACCTTCTCGTATACGAAGTTGCACACGAGCATATCCAGGGGCTCCTCCTCCGAAAGTGAGCTCTTCAGGAAATCGACAGCCTTCTTAAATGCCTTCTCGTTTACCCAGTCATCGCTGTCTACCACCTTGATATAGGTTCCCACAGCGTTCTCTATACCGGTATTTACGGCGCCGCCGTGACCCTTGTTCTCCTGATGGATGGCGCGCACGATGCCCTCGTGCTCTCTCTCAAGCCTGTCGGCGATCTCGGCGGTATTATCCTTCACCGAACCGTCGTCGATGATGAGTATCTCGATATCCTGTCCCGCGCACAGAAGTGTCTCTATGCAGTGCTCCATATATGCGGCGGAATTGTAACAGGGAACGATTACAGATAAGATCTTATTCATTTCTACTTTCGCGCAGGCATGGTGCGCACGGATGACGTGCCCGCGCATCATCCATGGAAGTCTGAACGTATCAGGCTTCGGATCTGTTTTGTGACGAACCGTCTTCGGAAACGGTCCTCCACGGCTTGGCAGCCCTGTTTATGAACACTATGCCCGCAAGTACAAGGCAGAGCGAAAGTCCTGTAAACAGCATGAGAGACTTATCGTCCTTGAATACCACGCCGGAGACCTGAGTGTTGGTGGAGATAAGTACGGAGAGCAGATTCGCCCCCGCATGCATGATCATCGGCGCAATAATCCCGCGGAACTTCTCATAGCCGTATGCAAACAGAAGTCCTATGAGCGTGGCGTAGATGAACTGCAGAAGATTCATATGGTAGATACCGAAATAGACTGCAGACAAAAGCATGGCCAGAGAAAAGATACAGTAGGTCCTGAACCTTCTGTATATGATACCGCGAAACATAAGCTCCTCCATTATGGGAGCCATGATCACGGTGCACAGATACATGAGCCATGGTTCGCTGTTATATATTACACTGGCGGTCTCCGAATAGGTGCTCTGCAGCAGAGCATAAAGTCCGGTCAGTATCAGAAGACCATTCAAAAACATAGCCAGAGCCGCGCCGAGAACGAAAGCCACCGGATAAGCAGCCGGGTTCATCTTTCTCTTTTTGACTATAATCCTCTTGCTGTCACTGCGGTACATCCAGATATAGATACCCGTGCAGATGACCTGAATGACAAGCGTCAGCGGCAGTGACCATGCGGATATGGTCTCCATCATCTTCTTCTGCATGCCGGCAATGTCCGAACTGGATACGAAGGCAGTCACATACAATCCCGCGACGAAAGCAGCCACGAGCTCCACAGCTGCAGACACCAGCAGATATATAAGAAACGGCGTAAGCGCCTTGACGACCCTCGCGGGCCAGCTGTCACTCCTCATACCTTTACTCCCGTATAATAGGCACTCACTAAATGGGTGCTTTCTTCCGTAATCACAAAATCCGAGTAATTATAGCACAGTATTTACAAAAAATAAACACCTAAATGAAAATGTCCCCCGGAAACTCCGGGGGACAAATGATAACTGATTAGAAGGGTGCTCTCGCATTCTTCTTCGCGATATCGATCTGACCGTCGTATGCGTGAACGATCTGAATGTATGCAGAGGGTGGAAGCTTCTCGCAGAACGCCTCCGCCTCAGGGATGGACTTGTCGAGCGGGAATACCGCACGAAGCTCCTTGCTGAGGCCGTCATCCTCTATCATATAATCGTCTGCAACATATTCAGGTACCTCGAGGTACTCCATGACCTTCTGCCTGATCTCCTTCTTCGCCTCCTCATCCTTATCCTTCAGATAGAAAGATATCTCAAGAGCGTATGCCTTGTTCTTGATGTTCGGAGCTGTGGCAGGCATTCCGGTAGCCCACTTACTCTTTATGTTATTGCTTCTGCAATATGTGTAAATGGGTGAACCGTTGCTGCAGTAGATCGTGAGCTTCGGGATCATGCTCTGTCCCATCTTAGGGAAGAAGATCCTAGTTCCGAGTCTTGTAACTCCCGGAGGAATGGTGACCTTGTTCAGTGAAGAGCATCCGTAGAATGCCTTGTCACCGATGGATACGGTGGAGTTCGGTACGACTATGCCCTCAAGAGCTGTACACTCATTGAAAGCACTCGCCTCGATAGCTCTGATACCCTCGGGAAGCGTTACCTCCTTCAGGCTCGTACAGTGAGCCATGCACTGCTTGCTGATCCACTTGAGTCCCTCGGGGAACGCGATAAACTCGAGGCTCTCGCATCTGTAGAATGCGTAAGGTCCTATATCCACCATCTTCTCGGGCAGTGAGAACATCTTGAGCTTTGAACACTGCGCGAATGCCGCGGACTTAATGGATGTCACGCTCTGAGGCATATCCACTCCCTTAAGGTTCGGGCAGTTGTAGAAGCACTCGCTTCCGATGAACTCTACGCCCTCCTGGATCTCAACAGCATTGATCTCCTCATTATTCGCAAACGCACGTCCGGCAAGCGCTATGACATCTTTACCGTCAACCTGGTTGGGAATGGTGATATATGTGTAACCTGTAGCTACGTATTTATCGATAACGATCTTGCCGTCGACCTCGTGGAACTCGTATACGCCCTCCATCTCCTCTGCCGTCTCAGGCACAGGTGCCTCAATGATCTCGATCTCGATCTCAGGCTCGGAGCTCTCCTCGTCGTTCTCTTCGGACTCTCCGGTTTCATCGGACTCATCGGACTTCTCAGTCTCGTCTCCGGGTGCCTCCTCGGGCTTGTTCTCTTCAGGTGCGGCCTCTGCGGGTGCAGGAGTCTCTTCCTTTACGGGCTCCTCGGGAGCAGGCTCAGGCTCTGCGGGTGCAGGTACGGGAGCCTCTTCCTTTACGGGTTCCTCGGGTGCAGGCTCATTGGTCTCAAATCCGGGATCCTCAACGGTGATATCGGCTGCGTCAACGACCTCAACGCCCTCTCTCGGTCCTTCAGGCTTCGGAGCGGTCCTGGCCACTACGTCTGCAACAGAAGGCTTGAATACACCGCTGTCACCTCTGTCGGACTCGCGGTTATAGGTAGGGAATACCTTGATTCCGGGTGGCGGAGGCGGAGGCGGAGGAAGCTGTGTGCTCTGAGACGAAGTCTCAGGCTTCTCCTCAGGCTGACCTGTTCCAAGGTTGATCGGCTCCGAAGGCTTGGCGGGCTCGTTGGATTCCTTCTTCTTCTTTCCGAAACCGAAACGGCTTAAGAAGCCTGCGGTTCCCATATCGTCAGCCTTCGGTGTCTCCGGCGGTCTGTTTGCGTTTGTACCTGAATCTCCCCTGTCTGACTCACGGTTGTATGAAGGGAAACTCTTCTGAGGCGGAGGTACCTGGCGGTTGCCGGAATCTCCTCTGTCGGTCTCACGCTCGTATCTCGGATAATATCGCTGCGTGCCGGGCGGTGGCGGCGGAACCTGCGCATAAGGATTGTATGCGGGCGGATCCTGATTCGTCGATACAGGCTGAGCGTACGGGTTGAAAGGATCGTACGCTGCATTCTGTGCCGGTGGCGGCGGTGTCTGCGTCTGCGGCTGCGGCTGTGGCTGAGGCTGAGGCTGCGGAGGCGGTGGTGTCTGCTGATTGCCGGTGCGGTTCACCACAGGACCGGCCGGTATAGGATAATCGATATCCGGATCGTCGTTCTGTGGAATAGGCGTTCCGCACATGGGGCAGACCTTGAAATTCTTGTTGAGAGGATAATTACACTGAGGGCATACCTGCGGTCTGGACTGCTCCTCCGCAAGATACTTCTCGAGATCCGCATGCTGGCCCTTATAGGTCAGAAGGCGGGACTTCATCTCGGTGTAGCTCTCTCTGGTCTCCTTCAGTTCCTCCTGCATCAGCTCGATCTGATTTTCCAAAAGAAGCAGTTTCTGACCCATGTCGTCACGAAGAGCGGTCTCAAAGCTGTCAAGGGAGCTTATCAGCTCCTGCTGTTTTGCTTTTGCTTGGCTGTTCATCCGGTTCATCTCCAATCTAAACTGATTTTAAGAACTGTATTTCGGGGTTTTTTACCCCTAATAATAATCGTATGAAATGATTATAACACAAATTCAGATAAATGCACTAAAAAAATGTATAAAATTTACACTTTTTTCAGAGCGCATGCCGTACGGCTGGGCAGATATATAAGGAAACCGTACCTTCCGTCATCAAGCTTCACTGTCTCGTACACATAGCTCTCGGAAATGCGGTCCTGTCCGCCGAATCTTCCCTCATCCGTGGAGAGGATGACCTTGTAGTTGCCCTCCTCGAGCACGGGGATGAAGTATCCCGTAAATGACTTGGTGGGGTGGAAATTGAACGCGAATGTCAGTCCGCCTCTCTCGTATACCATCACCTTATCATCCTGATGTATCCAAAGGTTGTGCGAAGGGCTCGTGAGCACATCGTACTCCTTCGAAAGAGCGAGCATCTCCTTGTCGAAGTCGTTCAGCCACTCGTACTTGAGATTGTGGTTATCCACAAGGCTCCACTGTCTTCTGCAGTAGTGATAGCTCCAGCCGTTGCCCTCTCTCGGGAAATCGATCCA
>DGVE01000038.1:5368-8352 GCA_002395865.1 Lachnospiraceae bacterium UBA4292
CCGAACTCATTGCCCATGAAGTTCAGATATCCCTCTCCGGCGACTGTATGGGTCACCCATCTGATCATCTTGTGAAGGGCGATACCTCTGTCGATGATCATGTTCTGGATGTCCTTGCTCATGCACCAGTACATCTCCTTGTCGCACAGGCGGAACATGACTGTCTTATCGCCCACGAGAGCCTGGTCGTGCGACTCGACGTAGCCGATGACCTTCTCCTTCGGTCTTCTGCCGTTGAGCTCGTACCACATCCTCCACATATCCCACTGCTCATCGCTCATCTCGGAGAGGAACTTGATCCACATGGGCGGTGAACCCATGCCGAGACGGTAGTCGAAGCCGATACCGCCCTCCTCTATCGGGATGCACATACCGGGCATGGCGCTCATATCCTCCGCTATCGTGATGGCATTCGGATTCACCTCGTGGATGAGCTCGTTCGCAAGCTGAAGATATGTGACTGCCTCCGTGTCTGTATTCATGGAGAAATACTTATCGTAGTTGTCAAAATTCGTTCCCATCGCATGATCAAGATAGAGCATGCTGGTGACGCCGTCGAATCTGAAGCCGTCGAAATGGTACTCCTTCATCCAGAAGCGCAGATTCGAAAGCAGGAAATGCAGCACCTCGTGCTTGCCGTAGTTGAAGCACTTCGTATCCCACTCCCTGTGCTCCCCTCTGGGACCCGAGTGGAAATACTGATAATCGGTGCCGTCGAACATATTGATACCCTCGGCGGTATTCTTCGCGCAGTGTGAATGCACTACATCAAGGAGCACACGGATACCCATCTTGTGAGCTGTATTGATCATGCTCTTTAATTCCTCGGGGCGACCGAAACGGCTGGAGGCGGCAAAGAAATTCGTCACCTGATATCCGAATGACGCATAGTAAGGGTGCTCCATTACAGCCATCACCTGAATGGTGTTATAGCCGAGTGCTTTGATCCTCGGGAGCGTATTCTTCTCAAACTCCTCGTACGTACCAATGCCGTACTTATCCTGCGCCATACCTATGTGGCACTCATAGATGAGCGGAGGCTGCTGTGGCTTGAACTTCTTGTCAGTCCACTTGAAAGGCTTCGCGGGATCGTAGATGACCGCGTTCCACTGCACCGTGCCCTCCTCCTGGCAAACCCTCGTCGCATACGAAGGAATCCTGCGCAGCTCCTGTCCGTCGTGGATGACCACCGCCTGAACGCGGCATCCGTCGTAGAGCGTATCCGCGCCGGGGATGAATATCTCCCATGTGCCGTTGCCCACGGGCTTCAGCTTATACTTATAGGGATTCCATTTACAGAAATCACCTGTCAGGAACATCTCATTGGCACCGGGAGCCCACTCTCTGTAGTACCAGCCGTCTTCAGTCTTATGGAAACCGAAATAGTCTGCCCCGGCTGCGAAATCTGTGATCTTACCGTCGCCCATGAGAGCATATCTGGTGCGCTTGTAGTTGTCCATGCGAAGGTTTATGTCACCTTCAAAGTTTTTGAGTATTCCGTCATACTCAAGAATCTTATAACTCATACAACCCCTCCGTACTCTGACATATTTGTCATCTATCATACTTTATATAGTACCATCATACTAAAGTAAAGGCAAGAGGAAAATTCTGCTTAAACGTTTAAGATTTTTATTATAATATTTTCTTCTCGATCAGCTCTGCTATGCCGTCCTCGTCGTTTCCGGCCGTTATATACCTCACCTCGGGGAGCGCATTGGCCATGGCAACGCCGAGTCCTGCCGCCCTTATCCACCCCGCCGGTCGTGGGGAGCTTCACCCTTTGATTCATCCACAAGGGCCCGGCTGCCCCCGCCGGTCGTGGGTGAGATCTACTCAGATCTCCATACACGGGACCGCGCGAAAATATATCCTTCGCTCCATGGCTCGTCGACGGCCGCAGTATTGCGATAAAGCCACAAAACTGCGGCCGTCTCCTGCGCTGACTTCCGCTCAGGAAATATTTTTCGCACGTCCCCTCACGTAACGAAAAAGCTCACCCACACCCGGCGGGTAGGCTGTGGCTGCATATAGACACCGAAGATGCCGCAAAGCACCTTTGACTCGTTGGTGAGGTTGTAGGTGACATTCTTAGTGGTATCGTTTACTGTTACGGTACCGGCCGACTTGCCCTTCCAGAGCTTCTGCTGCTCGGTTGTCAGCTCCTCGGTAATGGTGTAGGTACCATACTCGAGGTGGAAGCCTGTCTGGTTAGCGGGAACACCGAGACTTGCCTGTCCCTGTGCGTTCGTGGTAATGACCTCATTGACCGTCTGCGCACCGGTTTTCGAAGTACCCTGGATGCGGAACTTGAAGCCTGAGCGGTCATATCCATTCACGTTCGTTGATTTGTTGATCGTGATGGAACCGAACGGCGTAGACTCAGCACTTTCGATATCAAGCAGCGTGTTGCCCTGCTCTACTCTCTCGGCAAGCTGTGTTCCGGCTGCATCCCAGTAGATATGCGGCTCAGCATCGCCCATGTTCTTCTGGATAATGTAGAGCGTGTAGGTCGTGTCGTTTATACTGTATCCCGAAGGTGCCTGCGTCTCCTGAATGGTTATCGTACCAAGATGGAACTCAGGACGTGTGCCAGCTGCGTTCATTTGAAGGGCGGGACCCGATACCTTATGATCGGCATCATAATAAACCCTTGCATCACTGTCTGTCTTGAGTACCCATGTAGCTGTAGGATTACCTTCCTTTGTGTAGTTCGGCCAGAACTTAACTGTGTACTGTGCTCCCTCCATGGAAGCTGTTGTTGCTTTTGTTTTATCAACCCATCGCCGGGCTTATCGTTTATCCCCGGCTCGCACCGCACGAACGCGTTTCCACGTATACGGCGCTGTCCATACGGGACATACTGTCCCTTGCTGTTCGATATCACTCGAACGGTTCGTAAGATCATGTCTTACTTATAGAGGTTTGGCAGAAAACTGATTACATTATTTCTTCTCTTCACCGCATCCCGAGCAGATATATAC
>DGVE01000223.1:0-3963 GCA_002395865.1 Lachnospiraceae bacterium UBA4292
CGTCGGCCTGCAGCGTTTGAATATGCTCAAGAAGAAGGCTCTTAACAAGGAGCAAGCCGAGGGCCCGAATAAGAACGCCATCAACGAGGAGCCCAAGAAGAACACTGTCAAGGCGGAGGACGTAAAAGAAAATGATAAACGTGAGCCCTCAATATCCTCAAATGGCGAAGCAAACGAAAACAGATACACACCGGTCGATAACGATCTGGTATTTTAAACTATAACACAAGCGATATCCAAGGAGGCATACCATGCCGGCACCCAATACAAGGCTGTTAGACAAAAATGATAATACGATGCTGAGCAGCACCGAGCTCATGAAGCTCATCGAAGCAAAATCCAGACAGAATGATATGAGCAAGAGCGACATCATCGGCATGTGGTTTACCTACAGAGCCGCATGGTACGCTCTGACCGGCGAAAGACTAAACCCCGGAAACCACAGTTCCATACCCGCCTCCACCATAGAGGATATGGCAGGGAGGCTGCGCGCCTGCGGCTCGGATAAGTACGCGCGTTTTAAATACGGAAGCCAGAACCCCGATTTCATGCAGATCGAGTATGACACATTCCTGGTAAACAGCTGGGAGCATATTAATCAGCGGGATGGCAACTACGATCCCGCCCTTGACCCCAACAAAAAACACCGCAATGATTTGGTGGGTTATATCGATAAGTGGCGCCCCAAGCTCACCTGCGTAGACTACATCAGTTTTATCCAGCCCGATGTTCCACGTCAGGGTGAAAACTATGTCAATCCGGACAAGCCCGTGTATGAATACGAGGCCACCGATTCCCAGTGGGAGAAACTCACGGCAGCGCTTGCTTGCTACAGGCATGAGGGATACAGAAGTATCGACCGGAAGCTTATAGAAAAGACCAGATCCGAGGCCATAATGGCCTGTGCGATGAAGAACAAACGTCTCACTGAAATGCTCGACCACAACAACTATGTTGCAGTTCGGGAACAGTTAAAGCGCACAAAGGCTACATTCACATTTACGGACAAGGTGGAGCTTTCAGTCGGAAAAGCGAATGCGAAACAGGTCCTCTCCAATATAGAGGGCTTTGACCGCGGCCTCGCCGCAACCCCCGAATTCCGCGCCGTTGTTTCGTCTCTGAAAGCCTTCACAAACGCCTCTGATCTGGACGAGGCCGCAGAGCGAAGCGCACAGGTATATCTGGCTGTGGAAAAATTCACAAAAGGCAGAAAATCCAAATGGCTTTTTTCATCCACTGAGAAGACCTATCTTGTGGAACAGGCACTCGAGGCAGTGGCGGCAGCGGTTCCCGATGCCCCTAATAACCCCACCGTCAGGTCGCTTCTTGACCGTTTCAACGAAGTCAGAGGACATCGCCTTCAGGACAGTGTACAGCTCACGAATCACAATCTTCTCTCCGCTTCCAACAGGGCAGGCACACTGAGTCTGAAGGCGGCAGTCATAGATTCAGAACAGATACAGGATGAGATCTATAACGAAGACAACCACGCTCTGGAAGACGATGAGCTCAACCTTAATATCGTAAAGCATTCAAGGGCTTCCTTAAAAGAGGATGATGAGCCTGAGCAGGAAGAGCCCGAGAAGAAGGAGCCCGAGAAGAAGGAGCCTGAGAAGAAGGAGTCTGAGAAGAAAGAACCGGTCATAAATAATGACGCGCCTGATGATCAGCCGATCATTAAAAACTACGACCCCGATAAGGACAATAACGATCTGATCGAGCCGCAGGATAAGCTGAATGATATTCAGGAGAGCATCTACGGGCCGGAAAAGACTGTCTCCGTAAGGGAAGCCAACAAAAAAAGCAGTTTCTTTATGGACGCTCTCAACTCTCTCTCGGACGAGGAGTTGTCGGGGGTGAACCTGAAGAGCACCGTGAAACAGATCGCAGGAGTACTCGGTCTTAAGCTGACCAAGGAGATGTCAGGTGCCAGCCACCCACTCAAAAAGGGTGAGGAAGGCGTACAGCTCGATGAAAATGAGTTGAACCACAACATAGCCATGTTCAAAAAGGATCCCGTAGTTAAGGCTCTCGCAAATGATTTCCACACCATGGAGAAGGCGACGGCCAGATTTAAGAGCATCGCAAATGAGTGCATGAGTGCGGAGGACCCCGCATTCAAGTTTGAAGACAAGCTGACGGGTCTTTACTTGAAGAGAAAGGAGCACATCCGTAACAAAACGGAGGGTGAACCCGATATCTACGATATACCGCAGAAAAAAGCCCCGGTAAAACACGAAGACGTCAAAAAGGCCAAGAGTGTAAAACATGAAGAGTCCAAAAAGCAGGAACCGCCCGTAAAGCAGGAAGAACAGAAACAACAGGAAGATAAAAAATCAGTCGCGAAGGATGAGGAACGCAAATCTTCCGTATCCTACGTGGACGAAGGCGAGAACAGATACACTGTAGTAGATATGAGTTGATAATACCCGGAGGTAGCATATGCCAAGGTCAAAGACCAAACTATTCAAAAACGACGATCACTTTTACATGAAGGGCAAAGATCTTCTGGAATACATCGACCGCTTCGCTAAGGCTGTCAAGCCCACCCAGTCGGAACTCTTATCAATGCTTTTTACATACAAAGCCGCATGGTATGCCATCACCGGTGAGGAGCTGACGGCAGAATCCCAGGCCGTGGTAGGTTCTGAGAACCTCGAGGAGACCGCAGATATCCTTCGCAGCAAGGGCTCCGAGAAATATGCGCGTATGGCCTATGTGAACAAAAGGCCGCTGAACATCGCCACTGATCTCGACTACAGCACCTTCCTGTATGATCACCTGGATGAACTGGCCGCGGAGGAAAACGGTCTTCCCATAAAGCCGGGTACAAAGGAAGCCCTTGAGCTGATGATCTCCTCCCGCAGCAATTCGAAGACCTGCGCGGACTATATCGCTTTTGACAAGCCCGCCAAAAGAACCACCGAACCGCTACGGCTTACGAACGAGGACAAGTCCACATACGAGTATCAGGCTGGCCCCGAACACTGGAAGACATTTACCGCGTTCTCGGAATGCATGAGGCGCACGGGTTACAAGCCTCTTGACGACGCGGCTGAAGCGAATGCCAAGGAGGATCCCATAAATGTATGCCTAATGAAGAATAAGCAGGTGACCGAGCGTCTCGAGAAGGGCGACTACAAGGGAGTGAAGGATGCTTACAGAAAGACCAAGGCCTCATTCACCTTCCTTGATAAGACGACCCTTAAGGAGGCGCAGAGCAATGCCAGGTTCATCCTCGACAACATGGCCGAAAGGGATTGCGAATATGCGGAGACAGAGGAATACTTAAAACTCAGGGATACTCTGGCGGATTTCTGCGACGCGAAGGATCTGGACACGGCTGCGCAGAAAAGCGCCGAAGTCCTCCTCGCCGCGGAGAAATTCACCAAGGGCAGAAAGAGCTCATGGTTTAAGAGTGATGAAGACAAGAGCTGTGTGAATGACGCGTTGAACGCCATCGCGACAGCTGTTCCGGACGGACCGAACAACCCCAGTGTCAGACCGCTCATCGACCGATTCAACAATGTCAGGTGGTGGAGACGTCAGGATCCGGTGTTCATGATAGATTATCACCAACCCTCAGCCATCAGCAGATACCAGACCGTTTCTCTGAACCCTCCCGCAAAGCCGGGTGAAGTGATGGCTCCCGCTCATCTGGATTTGAAGCTGCAGGTAGACAGCAACGATATCAGGCACGAGCTGTACGGGGCGGCAGATGAAGACGAAAAGAGCGAGATCTCTGACAGAAGGGATGCCGGCTTCTATAACAGATTCGACACCGACAAGGAGGATTCCCCCCTGATAAACAAGGACGAGCAGCTGAATGATGTTCAGACGACCCTCTACGGTGATGAAAAGCCGGATCTCGGCAAAGAATACGAGGATAAAAAGAAGAAGTCGGGTGAGCCTATAAAACTAATCAATGCACGGGACAGGATGCTGCCTCTCATGAAGGGGCTC
>DGVE01000223.1:4038-5497 GCA_002395865.1 Lachnospiraceae bacterium UBA4292
ACCCGAGAAGGTCAATGCCATCGGTGAGGCGCGGTTTGCCGAGGGTCTTGCAAACCTTATCGCGCTCCATATCACACCGCCCTACTCCAACCACACGGACTACATCAACAAGCTGAAGCTGGACGAGAATGTGAACAAGTACAAATCCGATCCGGCCCTTATGCAGCTCGCCAGTGACTACAAGTCCGACCCGAAAGTCATGGAGGATTTCAAGAAGGCCGCAGGCGACTGTCTGAAGTCCGAGAACCCTGTAGTCGATTTCGCGAAATTCATAAGCGATAAGTACACTGAGAAAAAGATCGCTCTCGAAAATCAGAACAAGATAGTGCCGCAGCCCGAAGGGCCCGTGGCGGGAATATAAAAGCGAAGCCCGGATCACACTGAGTGGTCCGGGCTCTCTGTTATCTTACATCATTGAAAACGTGTAAACATTTCCGTAATAGTCATACCAGTAGAAATCGCCGTCGATATACAGCATCACCATTGAGCCGCCGTTCTTTGCGTACATATACATTCTGGTGCCGTCGAAGATATAGGTGAAGGCATAGTTGACGCCGTTCTCTGAAAGAACGCCTGTGCCGTCGGCATTCAGAGCAAATATGGTCAGGCTCTTGTAGTAATCCTTGCCGAAGTAGTAGGAGAGAGCTTCCTGCGAGAAGCCGTTGTAGCCGCTGACATAATACAGGCCTGCGATATCCTTATAGATGTCCGCGTCCTCTTCTGTCTCGTCCTCCCAGCCCCACCAGTCGTAATCTTCAGTGTCATCCTCGTCGGTATCAGGCTCGTCGGTATCAGGCTCATCGGTATCAGGCTCATCGGTATCGGGCTCCTGCGTATCGGACTCAGCCGGCTCGGTCTCCTTATCACCCGTCTTACCGTCCTTAACAGGCTCATAGTCTTCGCCGAGCAGCTTGCCGTCGGCTATGGGGAAGAGAGCGCTCTCCAGACCCTGTACACTGTCGGGCTCATAATCGCTGTAACGTGTCCTGCGCGAATCTCCCGCAAGTGTCAGGCGGTATTTGCCGTCCTTCGTGGAGTAGTAGAGGTTTCTGGGGGTCGTGTAATTGCATATCGCCTTGGTGGAGAGCCTGTACATGGCGTGGTTGCTTCGTTCGATGAATGCCTCGTCCTCAAACATCTCCGCATAGTACTTATACTCCGCAGAGCTCTTTCCGTACTTCTCCTCTACGTAGGCCAGTGTATCGGTGTGATCGTCCCAGCAGGCATCGATCTCATACCACTTATTGTCGATCACAGCCATGCTCCACGCATGTCCGCCCTGACCGCCGTCAGCGCCCGCGTCACCCGCCATACCGCAGACCACCAGAGCCATCATATCCATCTGCTGAAGAGCGTACTGGAAAGCGTGCGCGTAGCCGTCGCATACGCAGTAGTGCGGTGTGCCGTCCGAATTGCCGACGAAGGGGCCGAAAGCGGTATGTCCGAAGTCGTTCTTGTT
>DGVE01000221.1:0-7737 GCA_002395865.1 Lachnospiraceae bacterium UBA4292
TCCTGTATGGTTCTGAATAGTTACGATCCTCTTTCAAACTTGTCTCCGTTCATACCGGATTCTGATGTGTTTTTTTCAACAGAGGATTTTATACCATAGTGCGTATTATGTCAAGGAGGAATGGATTTGTATTCATTTACCGAGTGCAGGCTCTGCCCGAGGCGGTGCGGGGCCGACAGGTTCACGGCGGGCGGAGCCTGCAGAACAAAGCTTAAATATGAGGACGGCCGGGTTCTTTTTCCCGTGGCCAGAGCGGCTCTGCACTACTGGGAGGAGCCCTGCATATCGGGGAGCACGGGCTCGGGCACGGTGTTTTTCACGGGCTGCAACCTGGGCTGCGTATTCTGCCAGAACGGCGCCATATCGACGGGTGAGTCGGGCATTTATATCGACAGTGAGCGGCTGGTGCGGATATTTTTTGAGCTTAAGGAGCAGGGCGCTGCCAATATAAATCTGGTGACGGCCGCTCATGTGCTTCCCCCTGTCCGGGAGGCGGTGGCTTGGGCGAAGGAGGAGGGACTGGATATACCTGTGTTGTATAACACATCCTCATATGAGCTGCGGGAACAGATAAGGAGCCTTGAAGGGCTCGCGGACATATATCTCCCGGATCTCAAATACAGCTCGACCCTTCTCGCGAAGCGATTTTCGCACGCGGAGGACTACCCGCAGGTCGCGAGGGCTGCGATAGAGGAGATGGTACGCCAGACAGGACCCTGTGTGTTTGATAAAAATGGTATGCTTCGCCGCGGGACGGTGGTGCGCCACCTTGTACTGCCGGGGTGCAGCGCCGACAGCAAGGAGATCATCCGCTACCTGTACACCACCTACGGCGATGACATCTACATATCGATAATGAACCAGTACACCCCCGTGGAGAGGACGGTGGATATCCCTCCGCTTAACCGCGCAGTCAGGGCGTCCGAGTACGACAGCGTCATAGAGTACGCGCTCTCCATCGGTGTAAAAAATGCATACATGCAGGAGGGAAGTGCGGCCGATGAGAGCTTTATTCCGCCGTTTGACCACACGGGAGTGCTTCCTGGCGGAAACTGAAGGGTATTTTTGCGTAGGAATCCCTGTGAAAAGCCTCTTGCAATAGGTCCCGATATTTGCTATAATCGCGGGAGTGCAAAAAGTAACCGGCCGTAGGGCCCTCCGCTGGCGCAGCAGGCACGCCTCCGGCAGACACATTGCCTGCGAATAGGTGTTGAAATGGTCAATTCTATGCCGGCGCTTATAGCGCTGCCTGTATGGGCCACAGTGCTCATAATAGTTCTTGTTGTAATCATTGCCCTGCTCGTGATTCTATACATCGCGGGAAGAAAGCTTCAGCAGCGTCAGATCGAGCAGAAGCAGCAGATGGACGCCATGGCCCAGGTCATGTCCATGCTTATCATCGATAAGAAGGTGATGAAGCTCATAGACGCGAAGCTGCCCGATGAAGTGATGGCGCAGGTTCCGAAGCTCATGCGCAAGCAGAAGATGCCCGTGGTCAAGGCCAAGATCGGTCCGAGGATCATGACGCTTCTGTGCGAGCCGAAGGTATTTGAGGTCCTTCCTGTAAAGAAGGAGATCAAGGCCGTAGTCAGCGGTATCTACATCACAGAGATCAAGAGCGTCCGCGGCGGGGCCATTCCCCAGCCGGAGCCCAAGAAAAAGAAGGGGCTCTTCGGCCGCAAGAAATAATTCACTGTTTTGTTCACATATCCCGCCTGGTTGCTTATATCTGAAAAAAGCTCCGTGATACGCTTTTTAGCGGTTCGGAGCTTTTTATTATATGAAGCTCTGTTGTTTGTACGGAGAATAATACCGAAAGCATGGAATAATCAGGGAAGTAATGATATTATTATCAGTGCAAAAAAGGACGGTGATGAAAATGGTTCTGATTATTACAGGCGCCTCGCACACGGGTAAGACGGTGCTGGCGCAGAGGCTGCTTGAGAGATACGGATGGCCGTATATGTCGATAGATCATCTAAAGATGGGGCTGATCAGGAGCGGGAACACGCGCCTTACACCGGAGGATGACGATGAACTCACGGGATATCTGTGGCCGATAGTGCGGGAGATGATAAAGACGGCGGTAGAGAACAGGCAGAATCTGATCGTTGAAGGATGCTATATTCCGCCAAAATGGAGGAGGGACTTCGCGGATGAGTATCTTTCAGAGATCGGCTTTATATGCCTTGCAATGACGGATGGGTATATCGACAGACATTTCGGAGATATAGTGGCGCACGCCTGTGATAAGGAGCGCCGGCTGGACGATTCGGACTGTACGGCTAAGAGGCTGAAGGAGGATAACCGCCGCTATATGGAGCTATTTACACAGGCGAATGAGAGGGTGATCTTGATAGAAGATAATTATGAGAACGTAATATCAAGGCTTATAGGAGGATGCACAAATGTATGTAGCAAATGAAGGCCGGTATGAAAAAATGAAGTACAACCGCTGCGGGAAGAGCGGGCTTATGCTTCCGGCGGTGTCGCTGGGGCTGTGGCACAATTTCGGGGATACCGGGTGCTATGCAAATATGGAACAGATGTGTTTTACCGCCTTCGACAACGGCATCACGCATTTTGATCTGGCAAATAATTACGGGCCGAAGCCGGGGAGCGCGGAGAGCAATTTCGGGAGGATAATGGCAGAGCATTTCCGACCATACCGCGATGAGATGATCATTTCCACCAAGGCGGGATACGATATGTGGCCGGGTCCCTACGGCGACTGGGGGAGCAGGAAATATCTTATCGCGAGTCTTGATCAGTCTTTAAAGCGGCTGGGACTCGATTATGTGGATATATTCTATCATCACAGGATGGATCCGGACACGCCGCTCGAGGAGACCATGGGGGCTCTGGAGCAGATAGTGAGAAGCGGCAAAGCGCTCTATGTGGGCCTTTCAAACTACGACGGGGCAACGCTTTCTGCGGCTGCGGCGATACTGGAGGAGAGAAAGGTACCCTTCATTATCAACCAGAACAGGTACAATATTCTGGACCGCGGTATAGAGGAGAATGGCTTGAAGGAGAATTCAAACCGCCTTGGCAAGGGAATCATATGCTTTTCGCCTCTTGCTCAGGGCATGCTTACCGACAGATATCTGAAGGGCATTCCGGAGGACAGTAGGGTACGCACGGACGGAAGATTTCTGAAGGAGGATCAGGTCTCGGGGGAGAAGCTGGATAATATCAGGGAGCTGAACAGGATAGCCGAGAGTCGTGGACAGACGCTTGCGGAGATGGCGCTTGCATGGCTCCTTCACGACGGCAGAATCACCTCCGTACTAATTGGGGCGTCCAGGCCTTCGCAGATATTGGACAATATCAAGGCAACCGAGAACATCACATTCACGCAGGATGAACTGGATGCGATCGACAGGCTCTCAAAATAAGTCGATATAAAAGGGGCTGTAAAAAAAGTACATAAAGAAAAATCGCTGTAGGCATAGCGCTTACAGCGATTTTTTGGTATAATGATTTCGCGCAAAAATTCATAAATACCAGTGGCTATTATACAACACGTCAGCTGAAATTGCCACTGGAAATTGAAAAAATAATCGACGTTGCTGACCCGGTATATTCATTCTGCGATATATGTATCTTCTGGATTTGATGTTTCTGCAAAACTCCAGTTGCTGTATGCTTTGCTGCTCATTGCGCTCACCACCTTCCTTACCATGATCGGAGGATTTATCCCCGCAAAGAAGGCAGCCAAGCGTGACCCGGTTGCGGCACTCAGGATTGAATAAAAATAAAATAGGAGCACAAAATGACTTCGATTTTGATAAAAGATACGACCAGAGAAGAGCGCGAGCAGATAGTAGCCGAATCCATCGGCAACATCAATGGTTTGTGCGACGGCTGCATGTCCGGACTTGTTGAAATGTATCAGGATTATATCGACGGGAAGAAGGAAATACGCGATATTAATATGGAATTCAGGGCAAGGTACGAGTCAGGCATGGAAGCACCCAAGAAAAAAGGGTGTGGATATATGACATAGATGAAAACGGAGGAATGAGAATATGGTAACCATGTATTATGAAGTCGTCAGCATTGAGGGAGATTATGCAAACCTTAAAAGGATCGATGAAGAGTCAGATGATCTGAAGCTTGTTGCAAGAGCTCTTCTGCCGGAAGATATATATGAAGGCTGCCGGTTAAAGTATGAATTGCTGCAGTATTCGATAGAAGAGTAGATTCGGTGGGCATTTTTTTCCCTAAACTGATCTATATTTCACTATTGACAGAATGTAAAAATGCGGCTAATATAAAATCAGAGTTTAGATTAGTCGGAGCGCGTGCATATGGGATACATAGAAAGAGCAATTACGGATATAATAAAAAGAAGAGCAGGCCAGAGCAAATGCCTATTATTGACCGGGTCAAGGCAGGTTGGCAAATCCACTCTTATAAACCATGTCTTTTCTGAATATAACAAGGCTTGTTTTGATGACCAACTTACAAGACTTCAGGCAAGAGAAGAACCTAAACTGTTTTTCTTGAACAATCCATGCCCGCTTTTTATAGATGAGGTTCAAAAGGAACCGGGTATTCTTGAAAATATAAAACTTATGGCCGACAGCTCAGATCTGCGTGGGCAGTTTATCCTTTCAGGTTCTCAGAAATTAGAGTTGATGAAGGGGGTAAGCGAGTCTCTCGCCGGAAGGGTTTCCGTAGTCGAAATGGCCGGTTTGTCAATGAGAGAGCTAAACGGTATTTCTTTTAATAGGCATTTTATCCCTACCTCGGATTATATATTGCAACGGGAAAGAGAAATAAAATCCTACAACAACATATGGAGTTATATACACGGCGGTTCATATCCGGAATTATATGATGTAGAGAGGGACTGGATAGATTTCTATTCTTCATATGTGGCAACATATCTTGAAAGAGATATAAATGAACTGATCGATACCGACAGTCTGACTTTTGCCAAATTTATGACATCAGTTGCCGCACGTACGGGAGAGCTGCTGAACTATGCCAATATTGCCGGCGAAGTCGGAATAAGTGAACCGACAATAAAAAACTGGATATCAATTCTGGAACGAACCGGTATTGTGTTTATCCTTCAGCCTTACAGTTCCAATGCACTTTCAAGGGCGATAAAAGCTCCTAAAATATATTTCCGAGACACCGGGTTGGCTTGCTACCTGACAAAGTGGACATCTCCGGGGGCATTAATGAACTCTGCCGTGGCAGGAAGTATGTTTGAAACTTTTGTTGTTTCCGAGATTCTGAAGTCATACAGCAACGAAGGGCTTGATTATCACTTCAACGTTTTCTATTACCGCGGAAAGGACAAGACCCAAAAAGAGAACGAGATCGATCTGATTCTGGAACAGGACGGTTTGTTATATCCGATCGAAATAAAAATGACAGGAAATCCAAAAGCTGAGATGGGAGAGGCAAATCCCATCCTTGATAAAATACCCGAAAAAAAACGAGGCATGGGTGCAATACTGTGTCTTATTGACAAGAAGACTTATCTTAGAGAGAATTTGGTTGCGCTTCCGATTTCATACATATAAACCATCGGAAGCGACTATTAATAACGGTTTCAAGCTTATAAAAGAAGAAAGTCTAAAATACAATGAAAAATCTATTGGAAACTGGACGTTCAAAATGGAATTATGACGAATAACGATCAGCAGAATCATTTCGCGAACGGAGTTTTAAAGTATGAAAAAAATGATCGCGGCCATAGCGTGGCTGCTTACGATTTTCCTTGCTTCATGCGGGAAAAACAACGTTGATACGCTGACCTATGCTGTATATCCCTATATATCCGGAGTTGATCAGTACTGCGAAATAATAGAGAAGCGCTGGGCAGAGATCGAACCGGACATAAAGCTTGTAAGGGCAGAGTGGGACTGCTATGAGGGCGGTGCGCCGGATGGCATAGATGTCATTATGTATGATGCGGTCATGCAGGAGCTGCTTATAGAAAAGGAATGGATACGGCCCATTGACAAAAAGGAGATAAAAAAGTCCGAAGACATATTTCCCTTTGCCTTGGAAGGCCTGACTGTGGATGGCAGGCTGTACGGCATTCCTGTTTTCTTATGCGGGAACTATCTGATCTATGATCGTGAATGTACTGAGCTTGCAGAAGCAGAGCATTTAACTGATCTCTCCGGCGAATCGGAGATCCTTGTGATTAATTCCAAGTTTTCCATGAACAGGCCGCAGTATATCCATGAGGTCCTGGCAGACACTTTAAGCGAGGCGAACCCTTCAGCGGGTGGTGGTGTGGATAGCGTAATGGCTCTTGTGGATAAGCTCGCTGTCGATGAACATGAATCGGATGATGATACTCAGGTCGCCTTGGCTTATGATTCCGGAGCCGGCAAAGGGTATATCGGTTTCAGCGAGAGCATGCGCTTTTTGAGTAAGCGCATGTCCGGGACATCGATCAAGACGATAAGCTTCAGCGACCGCGAGGATCTGCCACGTCTGTATGTCGATGCAGTAGCGGTCAACAGTAAAGTGACCGGGCAGCGTTATGATAAGTGCATAGAGCTGATGAATGTTATCGCCGATTCCGATGTCCTTTCATCGATATCTGTGCAAAACGGATCGCCGCAGTATCTTCTGCTTGCTCGAAACACACCCTACGAAACCCTCATAAAGAGCTTTCCTTTATATGAACAACTGGAAAAACTGGTTTTAAATGAAAAGAACAAGGTGATCCTCGGACCAAGGCCATGAGCTCCATTTTGATCATGGAAGTTAAACTATATAAGTGGTAACCTCAACAGTTTTTGGTAGACTGTGTGTTTATGGTTCCGGCAATCATTTGCTGATTGGATATTGACAAAAATACATACGAACTTTCGCCTAGGAATCGGGGCTGTAAAATAGTTCATAAAGAAAAATCGCTGTAGGCATAGCGCTTACAGCGATTTTTTGGTATAATGATTTCGTGCAAAAACCCAATAATACCAGTGGCTATTATACAACACGTCAGCTGAAATTGCCACTGGAAATTGAAAAAATAATCGATGTGGGAATAACTTAAAAAATAAGAAGGACACAAAAACTTTAAAAAGTGCTTGACATCCGCGAAACTCTGTGATACTTTAAAGCGGCAAAGCGTAACGCTTTAACGCTTTAAAGTATCAATATGGAAAGGCTGGTCATCACAAAACATGAAGATCATCACACTCATTCTCCTGGTCTGCTTCTTTGCTCTCATGCTGGGAGTTGGCTTCTACACCAGAAAGAAGGCAACTGACGTAAACGGCTTCGTCTTAGGCGGCAGAAGCGTAGGACCCTGGCTCACCGCATTCGCGTTCGGTACGTCTTATTTCTCCGCGGTAATATTCGTCGGATATGCGGGACAGTTCGGCTGGAACTTCGGTCTGTCGAGTACCTGGGCCGGTCTGGGCAACGCATTTATCGGTTCGCTTCTGGCATGGAACATCCTCGGCAGAAGGACCAGAGTCATGACGCAGCATTTCGACGCGAAGACCATGCCAGACTTCTTCGGAAAAAGGTTCGGCAACAACACTCTCAAGGTCGCGGCGTCGGTCATCGTATTCATATTTCTGATACCCTACACGGCATCGCTGTACAACGGACTGTCGAGCCTCTTCGGACTCGTTTTTGAGATGCCCTACTGGGTGGTCATCGCAGTGATGGCCGTTCTGACCGGTATCTACGTCATCGTCGGCGGATATATGGCTACCGCTGTCAATGATTTCATCCAGGGCATCATCATGC
>DGVE01000221.1:7778-8018 GCA_002395865.1 Lachnospiraceae bacterium UBA4292
GGCATCATCATGCTCTTCGGTATCGCGGCTGTCATCCTCTCGGTGGTAGGCGCAAACGGCGGCCTCGTGGATGCCATGAGAAATCTCTCTCAGATCGAGGGCGACGCGGGCTGGAAGGGCGCATACGCCTCTTTCCTCGGACCGGATCCGCTCGCGCTTCTCTTCGTGGTGATCCTCACATCCCTCGGAACATGGGGTCTTCCCCAGATGGTGGGTAAGTTCTACGCCATCAAGAGCGAG
>DGVE01000015.1 GCA_002395865.1 Lachnospiraceae bacterium UBA4292
AGCGTCTCGGCCTCGCGCAGGCCATCATGGAGGATCCGAAGCTTCTGATACTCGACGAGCCCTTCAACGGTCTCGATAACGAGGGCGTGGAGGAGATGAGAAGATGCCTTCTGGGGTTGAAGGAGAAGGGGACGACAATACTTCTCGCCTCACACTCGAAGGAGGATGTGGGGGTTCTGTGCGATGAGGTGTATCAGATGGAGCATGGTAGGATAAAAGAATAGCAATACATCACCACCCGGCTTCGGCCGGGTGAAATTTTTATAAACTGGTTGTTGACAGCTAACTGTAAATGTGTTATAACAACACATGCACAAATGAAAATATGAATAAATGTTCATATCTACATGCGTTGTGCGGAAAGGATAAGCTATGTTTCTTGAGATACGCGGTATTAAAAAGCATTACGGCGAGGGTGAGAGCAGAATCGATGTATTGAACGGTATCGATCTGGATGTGGAGAGAGGCGAGATAGTGGTGCTCCTCGGACCGTCCGGCTCGGGTAAATCCACACTTCTGAACATCATCGGCGGCATTGACAGCGCGGATGAGGGGTACATATCCATTGACGGCGAGAAGACGGCGGATATGGATGAGAAGAGGCTCACACAGTACAGAAGAAAGCATCTGGGATATGTGTTCCAGCAGTACAACCTGATACCGAACCTGAATATAAAGGAGAATGTGGAGGTCGGCGGTTATCTGTCCGACAAGCCGCTGGTGTGCGACGATATACTGAAGACCCTCGGCATCTACGAGCAGAGGCACAAGCTGCCGAACCAGCTCTCCGGCGGACAGCAGCAGAGGGCCGCGATCGGCCGTGCCATCATTAAAAACCCCGACATACTTCTGTGCGACGAGCCCACGGGCGCGCTCGACTACAAGACCTCGAAGGAGATACTGAAGCTTATCGAGGACGTCAATAAAAAGTACGGCAATACGGTCATCATGGTCACGCACAACGACGCGATCAAGAACATGGCCGACCGCGTGATAAAGCTCCGCGACGGCGCGGTCAGAAGCAACAAGGTGAACGAGTCGAAGATACCTGCGGCAGAGCTGGAGTGGTAGTATGAAGAACCCATTGAGAAAACGTATCCTCAGGGAGCTGCGCGGCGATCTGGGGAAATATCTGGTCATATTTTTATTTATGATCATGCTGATCGGCTTCGTATCGGCCTTTTTGGTGGCCGGCGACAGCATGAAGAAGACATATAACGAAGGCTTCATAAAAAACAATGTGGAGGACGGTCATTTCACATTCGACAAAGAGCCCCCGGCGGCGCTTCTCGAGAAGCTTGCAAAAGAGGGCAATGTAAAGCTCTACGATCTCAGATACTTTCAGGAGAGCCTGGACGGCGAGCAGGCGAGCATACGCGTGTATACCATGAGGACAGAGGTGAACCTCACTTCGCTTATCGACGGTAAATACCCCGAGGCGGACGATGAGATAGCCATTGACAGGCTGTTTGCGAGAAACAGGGGCATAAGTATAGGGGATGACCTGAGTGTAAACGGAAGAAAGCTTAAGGTGTGCGGCCTCGCGGCGCTTCCGGACTACAGCTGCCTGTTTGAGAACAACTCGGATATGATGTTCGACTCCGTGAACTTCGGCGTCGGGCTGATGACACAGAGCGGTTTTGAGGCTTTTGACAGCGCGCATGTGAGATACAACTACGCGTGGACATTTCCGGAACCTGTGGACAGATACGACGATGTCACGGCAAAGAAGCTTTCTGATGAGTTCCTTAAGGTGTTCGGCGACGTCGTAAAGGACAGCGCGAAGGATGTCATAAAAGACATATTTACGAACGAAGAGACCAAGAAGGATGTGATCCTGTCGCTGTTCGGTGAGCTGAAGAAGCAGGCCGAGGCGGAGGGCACGGACATATCCGACTATGACAATATCCTCGGCTACGCGGCGATCGCGGCGAAGGTAAACAGCGCTTCAAAGAGCGGTGAGCTGACCGTGGAGCTCGCGAAGAGCTACGCGCAGGAGACCGGAGAGGATGAGGAGGAGCTTAAGGAGCTTTTCGATGGAATAAGCTTTAACGTGAGTGCCGCGGAGGTCATGGCGGCTTTTAAAGCCTCGCCTGAGGAGATAGAGCAAGCTCAGAAGAGGATGGAGAACATCTCGGAGAGATTTGTGGAGCCCTCGGATTTCCTGCCGAGATATACCAACAGCGCGATCATATTCACCGGTAACGACATCGGCCAGGATCGGGGGAGTATACTGATATTCGCATATCTGGTAATTGTCGTTCTCGCGTTCATATTCGCGATAACCGCGTCAAATACAATCGTGGCCGAGGCGGGAGTCATAGGAACGCTGCGGGCCTCGGGCTACACGAAGGGCGAGCTCATCCGCCACTATATGTTCCTGCCCATGGCGGTGATACTGGTGAGCGCAGTCGTCGGCAACCTGCTGGGTTATACGCTCATGGTGGGGCTGATGACGGATATGTACATGAACAGCTACTCGCTGGCGCCGTTCGAGCCGTATTTCAGCACGGAGGCTCTGATCGACACCACGATAATACCCATAGTACTGATGTTCTTCATCAACCTGTTCATACTGGTGAAGAAGCTCCGCCTCTCGCCTCTTCGCTTCCTGCGCCGCGATCTTTCATCGCGCGGCAACAAGAAGGCGTTCAGGCTCAACACGAAGATACCGATCATGGTGAGATTTCGCATGAGAGTCATCTTCCAGAACATACCGAATTACATAATACTGTTCTTCGGTATATTCCTCGGCGGCGTGCTCGTGGCATTTTCACTTATGTTCCCGCCTATGTTAAATGACTACGCGGATCTCGTGAGCGAGTCGCTTATCTGCCCCTACCAGTATGTTACCGCTGAGAGCGCAAAGACATCGGAGCCCTCCGCGGAGAAATACTGCATGGAGACGCTTCGCACCATGGATGAGCGCTTCCTTTTAGACGATGTATCGATATTCGGTATAGAGGACGGCTCGAAGTACATCCACGCGGACATACCCGAGGGGACGGTAATCGTAAACAACGGCATGAGCGCTAAATTCGGTATCAAGGCGGGTGATACGCTCACCCTCAAGGACCCGTACTCGGCCGACAGCTACACATTCAAGGTCTCGGGTGTCTATAAATACGACGCTTCCCTGTCGCTCTTTATGAGCAGGGCGGATTTCATAAAGACCTTCGAAAAGGGCGAGGGATATTTCAGCGGATACTTCTCGAACGCGCAGATCACTGATATAGACGATAAGGATATATACATGTGCATGACCGAGCAGGATTTCAAGAAGGTCACGACACAGCTCATGGTATCCATAGGACAGTTCATGTACATCGTCGAGGTGTTCGGTGTGGTAATGTTTTTGCTGATCATGTTCATCCTCAGCAAGCAGATCATAGAGAAGAACGCGAAGTCGATATCGATCACCAAGATACTCGGCTACAGAAACGTCGAGATCGGCGGATTGTACATAGTGGCGACTTCCGTGGTCGTCGTGGCTTCACTCGTCATAAGCGTACCCATCATAGAGCTCTCACTTCGGGCGATATTCTCGGGGCTCCTCTACACCGAGATGCGCGGCTACATACCTTTTGCCGTACCCTTCTGGGTATATCTGGTAATGGTGGCCATGGGCATCGCGTCCTACGCCGCTGTGGCGTTCGTGCAGATGTATAAGATCAACCGTATTCCAAAGGCGGATGCGCTGAAGGACAGCGAATAACAGTTATATTTCTCCTTTTACCGAGCGGCTGCGTATGCAGCCGTTCTTTATTGCATTTTTGGGGATTTAGTTGTAGAATGACAGACGGATTATTTTATCCATGAAGTGACTTTGGAGGGAAATGATCATGCGTAGAACTCTGTATATTTTGCTCGCGGCAGCGCTTTTAGCGGGCTGCGCGGATGATAAAAAAGGTGATGAACAGGCTACCATCGCGTCGCAGCTGCCGCTGATGGAGGAGCTGAGATCGGACCCGGCTCTCGAGGAAGCCTACAGGCAGTCTCTGATAAACACAGCCGTGAGGGACAGGATCGATAAGCTGGTGCGCCCTCTGGCTACGGCCGTGAGCGCGCAGGATGTGGAGATGGCTTTTATGTCGGGCCTTCCGGAGGGAGTGCATGTGGATGTGCAGCTTGGGTTTAAGGAAAAACTGTATTGGCTGGAAGACACCTCACTGTACGGCGCTGATGCAGACGGCGTCGTGGTCAGTGACCTAGGAAAAGCTGAGACGGACTATTCATACAAGGGCAGCTACTCTTTGAATATCTCGCCCATGGTGAACAGTAATCTGGTCGCCTCTGCTCTCGTCTCACGTCAGCTGACGAACGATACTGCGGCCAACGAAGTACGGGTTGAACAAAATGAATACTATATAGATTACAACCGCTCGGAGAAAGGCGCCGGCTACCGTTATTACTTTACATACGGAGACGAATTCTACGTGAGGGAGGAGAAGGGTCCTCACTATTATTCAATGGAGAGCCTTCCGGCGGTCAGAGAGATGCCATCAGAGCTCGATCTGGAGTATCTGTCGGGCTCGAAGATAGCGGATTTTATCATTAACCGCGTAAAGCTGACAGATATCAATGATGCGGAAGGCTACTACCGCTTCGAGGGCGATACCGATCTGATAAATGTGCCGTATGAATTTCTTGAAAAACTATCTAAGTACATATTGCCATCCCTGGGGATGGGTGAGAAAACGGCCACCCTCGCGAAGGAGCTGAACGACCAGAAGGCCTTCCTGCAGGCGAAGCTGGTCATAGACATAGGCGTGAGCGGTGAGCTGCGAAATGTATCCATTGTATTGTCCGGCAACACGGCGTATTTCGAAGAGAAGATACGCACGCAGATGCTGGGGATCACCTCATATCAGGGAATGTTTATAAGTGATGCAGAGGGCGGAGATATCACCATAGATATAAGCTTTGGCCCCTGTGCAAGCTGCGAGGTGCCGGAGGATATAAAGAATTCGGCGAAGAGCTATGAGGAGTATCAGGCCCGCATCGATGAGGAGAGGGCATCGTCAAGTGAAGAGAGAGAGAGAAGGAGCATTCTGAATACGCTTCAGATGATAACCGAAGGACCGGAGAGGGAATATGGTCTTTATGATCGCTTATTGAAGAAGGTCTATGGGCTGGATAATATAGAGATTCTTCGGGAAAAATATGAGGACGTGGATTATTATGTCAGATTGGCTGAAAACTACGCGTCTTTATACACTCCCTGCGATGACCTGAGTGTGGCGAAAAGTCTCTATGAGAAGCTGCAGGAGATCGATGCGGCGGATAAGGAGAAGCGACTGTATTATATCGATGGTATTCTGCTCGCGATGTCGGACGAAGACAGGACTGCGGAGGGGACGAATCTGTACGCTTATGCTCTGATCGAGAAGCTGAGGCTGGCCGAGCCGGGCGATACCGTGGAATTCGGGCCTGTGCATACCACCCTCGGGTGGAACTACTGGATAGTGTTTGATAAGACGGATGATGAGCTGAAGCTCATCAACATCTCTGTCGGCCGGGCGGTCACTTTCGGTGACAGCAATGACTGGAAGCAGTCGCCGATACGGGATAGATTTACACAGGGTTATTACGAGTTTCCGGATATTGAACGGCAGCTTATAAAGCTGACACCGACCGGTGATACGACCGACCGTGTGAGGCTGCTTAGCGCCGATGAGGCACGTGAATTCGGGGATATCATAAAGGAAGGCATCACGCGCGAGAGCGTGCAGGGCTATGGCTTCGATATGTGGCTGAGCACCCCGGGAGAGGCTGAGGGAACGCTTATGCATTTTTAGTATGAGAACGGAGTAGTTGATGACGGGCTCAGGAGCAACAGATCAAATACCTGCAACGCCGTTCCGGTCATCGTGATCGATATAAGCGACAGCGCATGGCAGCCCATCTATGAAAAGTAAGGGGTACTATGGTAAGAAACATTAAAAGAACGGTGGCTGCGTTTATCTCTGCCATGCTTCTGGCCGGCTGCGCACAAGAGGAAGAAAGGACCACAGTAGTTCCTGTGACCGATGAGGCGCAGTTTATACTGTCCGACCCCGATCTGGAGTACGCTTACAGGGAGTCGGTGATCAGGACCGCTCTTCGCGACAGGATCGCCACGGCGGTGGATACATCCACCAATATGCGCTCGGCGCAGGCCTTCGAAAAATGGATAAGCGCCAATATTCCCGGGGGCTTTCACGTAGATACTGAGCTGGTCGCCTCGGGGACGACAGGCGCAGGCGCCGGAGATTACAGCTTTGTGAGCAGATTTGCGGTGGATATATCCCCTGTAAAGGATGCGTCATTTACTGCTCATGTAAGCTTCTCGCAGAAGATGGACGGTGTGTACGCGGATGCGGATGAGGACAGGGTGGATGATCTTTATCTGGACTACCGCGGCAGCGATACGGGGGAGGAATCATCGCTGTATTTTATGGACGAGGGGGAGTACTTTGTCTTCCCTGCCAAGGCAGCAGATTCGCTCTACTCGCTTTTTAAAAGGATCAGGTCAACAGCACTGACCGAACACGTGGATTCGTCGGATTTCGCGGCGATCACCGATTATCTTGTGGATAATTTAAAGCTGGCAGAGATAAACGAAGAGCAGGGGTATTACCGCTTCGACGGGGAACCGGATATGGAGAGCGCCCCGGTGGAACTTATCCGGACAGTAGCCAAGTATTATCTCACGGGAACGAATCTCAGAACGGATCTTCTGAGATTCGTGAAGGATTTTTACGAGTTACAGAAGCTCGTGAAGCCAAAGATGACCATGTATATCGGGACCGATCACAGGCTTCAGTCGATATTTATTGACCTTAGCGGTGAGGGAGCGGCGCAGGTCGCCAGTCATATCATAGACGCTCACGGCTACACGGATAATGGCGCAGACGCGGGAGAGATAGAGGACGGAGTTATAAAGGATGTGCATTTTTCCATGAACTTCGTGTCGAATGATGCGGTGACGATACCTGATGAGGTGGCGGGCACGGCCGGTTCGTACATCGATTATCTTCTGAGAGTCGGTGACAACTTCTATACCGACAGGTTGAAACAAGGGCACGATGTTGCGAGGGCGAAGGTGGACGAAGCTATAAACGCCGATAATGCTCTCGAATACGGCCTCGTAGAGCGTGTTCTTGCAAGAATACGCGCCATAGAGAATATAGAGTTTATAAGAAGTGAATACTCGGATATCGATGACGATATACGCGCGTTGGAGGCGCTTGCGGCTTCCGGTACACCGTACGATGATGAGAGCGTCGCAAGGCGCCTATACGCGACATTTACCATGCTTCCCGAGGACGATGCAAAGAACAGAAGATACTATGCGAACGGAGTCCTGCTGGCTCTTGACGATGAAAAGGACGACAGGGAACTGGTCGAGATGGTTCGGGATGTTTTCGTGTGGCTCATTAAGTCGTCCGAGCCCGGGGATATAGTGAACTTCGGAAGAGATATAAGCAGAGGGGATTATTACACCGCAGAGTGGATAGTGCTTGATAATGACGGAAGAAGCGCGGTCCTATTAAACCTCGGTCACTGCACTATCAGTCTTTTCGACATGAACAGTAATGAGTGGAGGACCAGCGCAGTGAGGGAGTCCTTCTGTGAACTCTACTCCCGATTTGAGTGGTGGGAGCAGGAACTTATGATGCCGATGACGATTGGCCAGGATACCGATTATATCAGGCTGCTCACCGCCGGGGAGGCAGAGAAATATAACGATGTGATCTATTACAGTCTGCTGAAAAACTATCCCGTGAATATGCCTGACTTTGACATCTGGCTCTCCACACCCGGAAGCGAACCTGGTACGCTGAAGCACTATGATGTCTTCAGGGGTGTAGTGGATGACGGATTAAGATATGACAGACTGAACAAATGCACGTCACATCCGGTGATAACCGTCTCTTTTGATTATTACAGACAGGAAAATGGCCCGGTGATCGTGGAGAACTACACGAACAGCACGGAATAAAACGTAAAAGCCGGGGTAAAAGCCGGTATCAAAAAGCATTGAAAAAATTAAGATTATCTGCTATTCTATGTCGGAATATATCGCGTAAACACAGTCATGAAGGCACGGTGAGGCTATGGAGTATATAAGGACCGAACAACTGAAGAAAAAGTTCAGACGCTTCGATGAAAACGGCGAGGAGGCCGGCTCCACCTACGCGCTCACGGGTGTAGATATGACAGTGGAGGCGGGCAGCTTCGTGGCGATACTGGGCAGGAACGGCTCGGGCAAATCCACGCTTGCGAAGCATTTCAATGCCCTGCTCACGCCAAGTGAGGGGTCCGTATACATCGAGGGACTGGACACGAAGGACGATAAAAATGTCCGCGCCATCCGCTCGGGTACGGGCATGGTGTTTCAGAACCCAGACAACCAGATGGTATCCTCCATCATCGAGGAGGATGTCGCCTTCGGACCCGAGAACTTAGGCGTCGAGTCGAGGGAGATCGCAAGGCGAATCGACGAGAGCTTAAAGCGCGTGAACATGAGCGCGTACATCCATCACGCTCCCAACCGCCTCTCGGGTGGACAGAAGCAGAGGATAGCCATCGCGGGAGTGCTCGCGATGAGGCCGAAGTGCATAATACTCGATGAGGCCACATCCATGCTCGACCCGCAGGGACGCGCCGACATAATGGATACTGTCAGGGAGCTGAACGCGGCCGGTATCACCATGATCATGATAACTCATTTCATGGAGGAGGCCGCGCACGCGGACAAGGTATTCGTCATGGACGGAGGGCGCGTGATAATGAGCGGCACACCGCGCGAGATATTTGCAAGGCGCGATGAGGTTATGGCTGCGGGACTGAGGCTCCCCATGGTGAGTGAGCTGGCCTGCAGGCTTAAGGAAGAAGGAATCGATATAGAGCTGCCGATCCTTACCGAGGAGGAGCTGACGGCGGCTGTTTTACAGGCGGTGGATTAATTGACACAGATAGAGCTTAAGGGAATAGATTATACATATTCACCCGACACCCCCTACAGAGTGGACGCGTTAAAGAACGTCTCACTGAAGATAGAGGAGGGTGAGTTTGTTGCGCTCTTAGGTCATACCGGGTCCGGTAAATCCACGCTGCTTCAGGTCATCTGCGGCCTGATAAAGCCGTCTGCGGGAGAAGTGCTGCTGGACGGTGAGGATATAAATGCAAAGAAGTACGATGCGAAGAAGCTCAGGAGCAAGGTGGGCTTAGTGTTTCAGTACCCCGAGTACCAGCTCTTCGAGGAGAC
>DGVE01000176.1 GCA_002395865.1 Lachnospiraceae bacterium UBA4292
GTGGACGATAAAGGCGCTCGAGGCAGGCAGGCACGTGCTGTGCGAGAAGGCATTTTCCGTAAATGAGTGTGAGGCGCGCGAGATGATAAG
This sequence comes from Lachnospiraceae bacterium UBA4292, assembly GCA_002395865.1. GTDB lineage: Bacteria > Bacillota > Clostridia > Lachnospirales > Lachnospiraceae > UBA4292. Next base: position 91 of record DGVE01000176.1, read on the forward strand.
GGTCTCCCGGGAGAAGGGACTGCTGCTTGCGGAGGCCATTTGGACCAGATACATGCCCTCGCGATCCATGATCAGCGAGATCATCGGAAGCGGCGTGATAGGAGAGCTGAAGACGGTCTCGGCGAATCTGGGTTACAGGATAAGCCAGGTAAAGAGGCTCATTGCCCCTGAGCTGGCGGGCGGCTGCCTCCTGGATCTTACCGTGTATCCTCTGAACTTTGCGAGCATGGTGTGGGGGGATGACATAAAAAGAATCGCCGCGAACTGTGTGTACACCGACACGGGAGTGGACGGGCAGGACAGCGTCATGATCGAGTACAACGACGGACGCATGGCGAGCCTGTTCACCACGATGTACGGGCTCACTGACAGGAGGGGCATAATATACGGAACAAAGGGACGTATAGAGGTCCAAAACATCAATAATCCCGAGAAGATCACGGTGTATTCACAGGGCACTGAAGCTTACGACGTCAGGGAATATTCAGTTCCTCCACAGATCACAGGATATGAGTACGAGGTCCTGGCCTGCAAAAGGGCGATAGAGGATGGAAGGACGGAATGTGTTGAGATGCCGCACAGCCAGACCATAGAGATCATGCGGCAAATGGATGAGATCCGCTCACAGTTCGGGATACGGTATCCCATGGAGAGATAAAACAGCATCCCGCCCCGAGAGGGGGCGGGATGTCGTGTTTTTATACCCCCGCTTTACATGGATTCGTAAATCTTTCTGCAATCCTCTTCATCCAGTCTTACGAAGCCCTGGATATAGCCGCTCCTGCCGTTACCGTGGCAGAGCACATTTACAAGTGTGGGAATGTCCTCCTTCTTCGCTCCGAGCTCCTCAAAGGTAACAGGCATGCCTATGGACTTCAGGAAGTTTTTAAGCGCCTCGATACCCGCAAGCGCGGTCTTTTCGGGATGAGCGAAATCCATATCACAGCCCCATACCCTTACGGCAACCTGAGCGAAACGCATCACATCGTGATTCATGACGTATTTGAATACCGCGGGCATGGTCACGGCGAGTCCCGCGCCGTGAGCGCAGTCGTAGAGAGCGGAGAGCTCGTGCTCTATGTTGTGGCTGTTCCAGTCCTGGCTTCTTCCGACACCAACCGCGTTGTTGTGAGCCATCATTCCGGCCCACATTATGTTGGCGCGCGCGTCGTAATTATCCGGATCGGCTATAACGCGGGGAGCCTCGTGCTTCATCGTGAGCATCAGGGCCTCGATGAGTCTGTCGGTAACCTCGACCTCAGTCGTGTTGGTAAGATATCTCTCATACAGATGCGCTATGATATCGGTAGCGCCTGCAGCAGTCTGGTAGGGCGGGAGAGTCTGTGTGAGGGCAGGGTTTAATATGGAGAATTTAGGCCTCAGTGCGTCGCCGCTGGCGCCGCGCTTTAACATGCCCTCCTCTTTCGTGATGACAGAATCGGGGCTGCCCTCGCTTCCTGCAGCCGCTATCGTGAGGACCGTACCTAAGGGCAGAGCCTCGCTGATGCGCCTGCCGCAGTAGAAGTCCCAGAAGTCGCCGTCATAGAGAGTTCCGGCAGCTACCGCCTTGGAACTGTCTATGACGCTTCCGCCGCCCACGGCGAGTATGAAATCGACCTTTTCTGCGCGGCAGAGCTCGATGCCTTCATAGACCAGTCCGCTTCTGGGATTCGGTTTAACACCGCCGAGCTCCACATAGCTTATACCGTTCTTGTCGAGTGAGGCCCTCACTCTGTCCAAAAGTCCTGAGCGCTTAGCGCTGCCTCCTCCGTAGTGGATGAGAACGCGGCTGCCGCCGAAGCGCTTCACGCAGGCTCCGACCTTGCTCTCAGCGTCCTTGCCGAATACGAAACAGGTGGGTGAATAGAAAGAAAAATTATCCATTTTCGGATCCTTTCGCAGGCGCGTGGCGGGTACTGATGTGCCTGCCGTATCAGTACCGGGGGGATATCATCGTTTAATGACATTGGTCTTCTTTTATGACAGCTTTTATAACTCAAGCATACAATGGCTATTGATGGATGTCAATACAAAGTCACGGCCTTGATTTAGATAATCAATAAGTTGTAAAAAAAACTGAAGTATGGTATCATCGCTTCAACAGACATCCTGTAAATCATAAATGACGAACAATTGTGTACTGCACCCGCGGTCGGGAGAGTACGTCCGGCAGCAGAGAACGAAAAGATGATCGAAAAAACCACAGACCTTACCATATTCGGTAAGACCATACCTGTTAAGAATTATATCTGCTCGAAAAACGGCTGTCCGTATACGCTCAAGAAGCCGCCTGTCAGGATACAGCTGTCGGTGTGTCCGACGTATATGTGCGGAGCAAACTGCAGGTTCTGCTCGGCTTCGGGGAGCAGGAGAGAGGGGTATCTGGATCTGAAGGCGCTCGAGAGGACGCTGATAGAGATGAAGAGGACGGATTCGCTTCGCGGGATAGGGATAACCGGCGGGGAGCCTTTCACGGATGTGGGGCTTCTGAACGAGATCGTGCAGATGATATTCGATGTATTAGGCCTGGGGGTGCAGCTGAGTATCAATACGAACGGCACCGGACTTAAGGATATCCACAGGATAAAGAGACTGGAGTTCGTCGATACGATACATATAAGCAGGCACCATTATGATGACGCGCGAAATGACGCGTATTTCTGGGTGAAGACGGCGGATACGCGGCTTATAAAGGAGACAGTAGAGAGCGTGTACGATCCGAGGCTCTTCGTGTTCAACTGCCTGCTGCTTGCGGACGGGATAGGTACGAAGGAGGAGATGGTCAGGTTTCTGGACTTTACCGCGCACACCGGTGTCCCCAAAGCGGCTTTCGTCACGCCCATGGTGGTTAATGAATACACGAAAAAGAACCGTGTGTCGTACCTGGAGCTTTTTGACAGGGGGGACGACAGATTTCTGTTCACGAAGGAATTTGCGGATTATGATAACTGCAGATGCACAGACGGGGTATATGTTTCGCCGGAAGGAAAGCTGGTGGAGTTCTACGGCAGGGAGACTGCGTATGGTTGCTGCGACTATGTGAGAGGGCTGGTGCTCGGAGCCGACGGTGTGCTTCGGACGGGATTTTCGGAGGATGCGCAGGTAATAGCCGACTGCAACGGCTGATGGATCAAAAGGGTGACAGTATATGACTAAACAGGAATTAAATGCATTTATAGACAGGATAATAGCGAGCGGCAACAGAGTGAATGTCAGGGCTTCTCTGGAGGAACTGAAAAACATTCTGGAGAAAAACGCTACTCCCCCGGAGCTCATCGAATATATGGATGCGCTCATAGTGGCGGACAGGGAGATGGCGGCTCTCGGTAAGTCAAAGCATGGCGCGCCCACGACTGAGGCGGAGCTTGCGAAGGCGATACGCGAGGGTCGTGAGAGAAAAGAGCGAGAGGACGCATACAGGTGCTGATGGACAGTTTTATCAATGAAAAATACACCATACTCGACGGGACTCTACTCGCACTGAACGATTTAAACAGGGAGCTTTTTATTCCGGCCACGGTGGGAGGCCACAGGATACACAGGGTCGGCTCCGGAGTGAACTGCGCGAAGGATCTGTGGAGGATAAGCTTCGCCGAGGGCATTACCCACATAGGCAGGGAGGTCTTTGGAGCTGCCGAGAACATAAACGAGATCTTGCTTCCTGCCACTTTGAAGGAGATAGATGAGTGGAATATCGCTGCCTCCGCGAGGGAGGAGGGAAGACTTAAGATCACACTGAAAAGGACTTTTAACAGCGCAGATGAGCTGGACGAGATAATGGCTTCGAGCCTGATGACAGATCAAGACAGATATATACTCACGAGCCATGCGAATGATCCGAGGTTTTTGAATGTGCTCCGCGGACTTTCCCTCACAACGAACGGTCTGAGGCAGGCCGCTGTGATCGACAGGAGAATGAACGGGCTGTACAGAGCGGATGCGCAGGGCAGGACCATGGATCAGATGCCTTTTGTCGGACGAAGGGAAAAAATACCCGTGGGCCGGGGGGATAACGAGAACACCTTCAGAAGGGCCATGGTGAAGCAGCTGCTGAAAGAGGACGGCGTATATCATATCGACGGTGAGAGCGAGTCATTTCACGAGACGGAGATCATGAAGAACCAGTCATTCGGGCCGGGGCATGTGGCACTGCTGACTTTTTATGGCAGGGAGATACAGACCAACAACGAAACATGGACCATTCCTTTTCATGTGAGCATGGGGACCTACTATTATCCGGAGCTTGTGAAGGTGGTGTTAAAGGGCAGGAATCATTACATATACCGGCAGATATCTCTGGCGACAGGCGCGAGGTCGCTCGGGGACAGAGGTGAAAGGCCGTTTTACATCAGGGAGTGCCGCACAGAGGTGTATGATGAAAACGGTGATCCTCTGAACGATATCGCGACGGCAAAAGCGGTATTTGCCAAGTACAAGCTCACGGCTATGCTCAGATAGCGCGGATGATACCAGAATGAATATCAGAGAACTATTGAATTTTGAAAAGAATATATATGAGCGCGATGCCGAGAGGATACAGCAGGGGCTTTTGAAGTTCAAGATGGATCTTCTGAAGCTGTACCCCTTCTACGGCGATATCGTCATGAGGATACCCGTCATAGAGGACGCGACCGTGGCTACCGCTCAGACCGACGGCAGGAGTATCCGGTACAACCCGAGGTTTTTGAAGAAAATGAACGAGGGACAGAGGAACTACGTCCTTATGCACGAGGTGTTCCATGTGCTCTTCCTGCACTGGAAGAGAGTGGCGGGGCGTGATCAGAGGTTGTGGAACGTCGCCTGCGACCTCGTCGTGAACGGGACCATCGACAATATCCACTGGAAGACCTACGGCAAAAAGGATATAGAGATCGAGAGACCGCCCGAGGGCTGCTTTTACCCGGGAAGATATATGGGAGACCCTGTGGAGGAGATCTATGCCGGACTGTTAAAGGAGAACAAAGGCGGTGGCGGCGGGGGAACGATACGATTTAACGGAAAGCCTGTGTACGTGCGGCCCGATCTGAAGGAGCCCGAGGTGCTCACACCGGAGGAGACTCAGGTCATTGAAGCGCAGATAAAGACCATGATAAACGACGCCATCAAAAAGCGCGGACTCGGTGCCTCGTATATGATACCGGAGCAGCTTCTCAAGATAACTCAGACCAGGAAGCTCCCGTGGCATAAGCTGCTGTTTGAGTTTTTGTCCATGCGCGAGACGGATGAGAGCTCATATTATACACCCGAGAGGAAGTACATACACATGGGTATGATAGTCCCCGGGACCGCAAGGAGCGAGGACGAGCTGGGGGAGATATGGGCTTTTGTGGATTCGTCCGGTTCCATTGGCAGTAACGAGCTGAAGCAGTTCATGACCCAGCTCTACAGGATCGCGAAGGAATTTCACTGCATCTTCCATATCGCCTTCTGGGACACGAAGGTCACGGACGTCTATAAAAATGTGACCGACAGGGAGAAGATACTCAAGTGCGCGCCGCGGCATTCGGGCGGCACGGATATCAACTGCGTCTACCGCTATATAAGGGAAGAGAAACTGAAGCCCGCGGTCATGATCATTCTGACGGACGGATATTTCGGAGAGGTCACGGAAAATGTCGGAAGTCTCAGAAAGAAGACGATACTCGTGGTGAGCGAGGATGGCGCAAGATTTGACAACAATAACAAGGTAGGGAGACTGGCGCAGCTGTAGGTTGGTTTGATGGCTGCGTCCGGGAAAAGGATATGAATCTGAGAACATTTAGGGAATGTGTTGAATTTAATATACAGCACGGTATAAAGCACTCGATACTGGGGCTCGGCGCTCCGGGCGTTGGAAAGTCGCAGATAATAAAGCAGATAGGCAAAAAGTTCGGCTACAAGGTAATTGACCTGAGGCTGGCGCAGATGTCTGAGGTGGAGATCGGCGGTCTCATCTATCCGAATGAGGACCACACGAAGACCCGCTGGCTCTCGCCCGAGGTGCTGCCGGACGAGGAGAGGGACGGTAAGAACACGATACTGCTTCTCGATGAGATAACCTCCTGCTCGAAGCGCGTGCAGGTGGCGGCTTATCAGCTTATACTCGACAGGAGGGTGGGGCAGTACAAGCTTCCGGAGGGCACTTATGTCATAGGACTCGGAAACCGCGAGGACGACGACGGAGTGTACATAAGGCTGGCCGGCCCGCTGGCAGACCGCTTCGAGATACATTATATCGATGTGGATTACGCGATATGGAAGCAGGATTTCGCGATTCCGTTTAATATCCACCCGTTTGTCTTAAGGTATCTGAGCTTTAAGCCGCAGGCACTCCACACACAGACGAACGATCCCGACAGCATGGTGTTCGCGACGCCCAGATCGTGGGAGAGAGTCAGCGATATTTTAAAATGCTGCGACGATCTGGAGAACCCGGTGGTGGTGGCCAAGATCGCGGGCAATATCGGAACCGTCGAGACATCACAGTTCGTGAGATTCTTAAAGGATGACAGAAGCCTGGTGAGCGCGGAGGACTTCATAGAGGGCAGGATGAAGGCACCGACGGATCCTTCTGAGACGGCCATCCTGATCAATGCTCTCGTGGAGAAGGCGTCGTTTCTGCGCGGAGTATCGTCAGTAGATGAGCTGAGTCCACAGCAGAGGACACTTACCTCGAAGATCATATCCGCCATGTTCAGGCTCTCAACGCCGGAGAGCACGGTGGTAGGCCTCAGAGATATGCTGGAGATCAACAGATATGTCGTTAGAAAGGTGTTCCTTGAGAACGATGACGAGAAGGCCATGGAGTTCATTTCAAAGAACAAGTATATGCTCGGGCTGACGGAGAACAGATAAGCGGCAGCACAGATATAGGAGAAAGAATTATGTCATTATACAGTGTAATAAAGAGAGTATTCAAAAGCGGAGAGCCTGATGAGGAAGAGGCGAAGGCGGAGAAGATAGGAAGAGTGGAAAGTCTGGAGAGCTTTCTTCTGGTGGAAAGCGGAATGAGAGGCTCAGAGGAGTATGAGATCACGATGGAGGGCGAGAGGGCTGTCGTGAGGAGATACAGAATCCGCTATTTGGGCAGCGATACCGAGAGAATACCTGACGGTCAGGGCAGTGTGGACTCTGCAGCCGCTCTCGAGAAGCTAAACAGCTTCAGGCTCGGCTCATGGAATGGATTTCATGGTCCTCACCCCAGATTTGTCAGAGATGGAATCATGTTCAGGCTGGAAGCTCAGGTGAACGGCGGCCGGACACTAAGAGCCGACGGAAGTGAAAATTTTCCCTCCGGTTACACAGAGCTGAAGAGCTGGATATATGCCATCCTTCGAAATAATGAAAACGATTAAGAGGATTGTACGCGATAAAAAACACATTGTCCATTTTTTAACATTACATTTGCGCATTTTTCGACGATTTTGCGAAATACTAGTTTATAGATTTTTAATACAATTATTGACATTTGACCTCCCCCCAGTTAGAATCAAGACAGATTTTAAAGTGGGGGGAGTATTCTGCCCTTTTATAGGATAAAAGTATAAAGTCTGAAGGAATATATAAGACTTCGTCGGTGTCGCTGCAGGCACGGCACCGATAGGCAACATGCCTGCGGTAGGGTAATACAGATGACAACAAAGAGAAGTCACAACAGTATCTTCAGAAGGGCTACTTCGTTCGTTCTGTCAGCTGCCATGGTGCTCAGCTCCATGACTGTTTCGATAGCTGAGGGGGAGAGTACCTTCAGTGTTCCGAAGGAACAGGATTCTGCCAGTGCGATCAATTTTGAGACGATCCTCGGCGGAGCTGTGGACTACGGTATCGTGGCTGATAAAATCATCCAGAATTCGCACATGGAGACTACATTCGCGACGCATGAGTTCGTGAACAACGAAAGCAACAACGATGTGGATTTTGTTCACGATAAAGAGATTCATTTCATAATCGGAAGTCTCGGACTTGATGATTCGGGTAATCCCTCGGTTGTAAGACTTGGTAATACGTTTGCCAGCTCGATCTTTATTGAGGCACCATCAGAAGTGTTTGACGGGTTCGACGGGGTGGCACACAATATCTCCGGGAAGAAAAATGGCAATTTTCTTTTTATGGGTAACCTTGATGAATCGGGTAAGCCCATAGTCCGCGCGATTAATGAGGATGCCGGGGCCAACGTGACCAGACTTATCAATAAGATAAGTGATGAGGGTGAGTGGTCTGACAGACTATCTGCCAAGGCTACATCCGACGAATACAAACTCGGCTCTGATCATATCACAGATAATAGCGGCTACACCACCATTGATGTGGACAGTCCTGAGTTTGAGAACAAGGTCGTGTACATCGATATGGATGCAGACCTTCTCAGAAGCTGGAACAAAACAAACGGTATCACTATCAAGAAGCGTTCTTCGACTATTGTCGTATTTAATGTTGAGGATGATGTGGTCAATGATGTTTACGGTGAAAACGGGGCATTGCAGACAGACAAGTTTAAAGTCCTCACAAACGGCGAGACGATCGTTTCGGTATCGAATATAAGCGGAAATCTTTCACCTTACGATGAGAGCACCGTCGGGGCTGTCGGCGTGGACAGCGAGCTGTGCCAGAAGATCATATTCAACATACGTACGGATAATGATGTAATACTCGGCAAGATGGCCGGAACCATACTTGTTCCTTATTCTAACTACGTGACGCTGAATAATGGTAATATTTCGGGATGGCTTGTCGCAAAGGGAACCGTTGAAGTGGCTGTGGAATTCCACTACCTGTACCAGGGAGGAAGCACGGACAGCTATGGTCAGATGCATTTTGCGGCTCATAAGAACTTTACCTATAAATATGCGGACAAGAACAGCGTTGAAGAGGACTCCAGTGTGTATATGAAGGAGGGTCAGTATGACTTTATCTATCAGGAGTACAGCGATGCGGACTATACCGTGCCTATTGGAGCTGCGCAGCTCAGAGCGGTAAAATCCACTAATTTTGTGATCTTCCCCACTAACTCCTTCTACTGTGACGATGCCCATGCCTCAGATCCTCACTTTGTGGCTAAGGACACAAATAAAGACTTTTATTTCAGGATCACCGAGAGTCAGGTCAAGAAGACTGACGGTATCGAGAATTCCGACGGTTATATAAATATCGTTTTGAACGTTGACGTAGATAAAGAGGGAAACTTTAATTATACAGTCTCGTCCAAAACAGTTACAGGCAATAACATCACATATGCGACAAATGAAAATGTGACCATGTCGGGCGTTCAGTTCGACCTCGGCGCCTTCTACAACCGTATCAAGGATGATGAGGTTGTGTTCAGAAAAGAGGATGCAAACGGTAACCTGATCTCAGGGGCAAGGCTTCGCATCACAAGAAAGGACGGACGGAGGTTTACAAGCTACGGCTGGGGTGATCCCAGAAACCTCACCGCATATCAGAACGGTGTCACACAGGTCGGTAACAACTGGATAGGAAGCCAGGACGATCAGGATCCCGGCATGCAGATGAATCAGGGAAGAGGAACCTACGGCTCCTTCTCATTTGTGACCTCTGATTCGTTTGCAACTATCGTAAAGGGCCTTGACAGGGGCGTGACCTACATACTCACAGAGGCAGATACTCCCCAGGGATATTCCACATCCTCACCCATTGAGTTTACGATCGATGAGGAGGGAAGGGTAAAGAGCCGCAATGCAAATGCCAACACCATCACCATGGTGGATGATAAGCCCTATGAGGTGAACATCAGCAAGTCACTTCTCGGCGGCGGCAATGAGATAAGCGGCGCGACTCTTACTCTTACAAATAACGACAGAAAGAGTCTTGAGAGCGTAACTGTCACCAGAAACAATACTGCACTCAATTCTTCAAATAACAGCGGATTTACTCAGTCGGGCAGCAGCATCAGCTTTACCACCGGCGGCGGTACCTTTACTAAATTCGGAAATCTCCCGGAGGGAACCTATACCCTTACCGAGACGGCTGCTCCGAACGGCTTTGACGTTACTTCCTCCATAAAATTTACAGTAACTCATGATGGAGCGATAGTTCTTGAAGGCAACGTTGCGGCCGATCAGGGCAAGGTTGAAGGCAGAACTGTCACGATGTTTGACAAAGCCATCGCGAAGTTTGCCAAGGTCGATGCTTCCACGTACAACAAGCTTGAAGGGGCAGTTTTTGCTATTTATAGTGTGACGGATTCTGAAACACCTGTTGCCACATTTACCAGCAATCAATGGCAGGCTACATCTGTCAGCCTCGGTAAGGGTGATTACAGGCTGGTGGAGACGGCGCCGCCTACCGGATATAAGCTTCCCGAGAGTGATATTATATTCTCCATCAACGCTGAGGGTAAGCTTGTTATCGATGGCAGCGTTATCGATGACAATACATACTCTGTTCCCAATACGTTTTCGGAAGATACATATACGGGCGAGTTTAAGATCGTGAAGATGGACAGCGTTACCGGACTGAAGGTCGCAAATCCCGCAGGACTTAAGCTTTCTCTCTCAGGACCTGATGGCTATTATCGCGAATTCGAGAATGCATCGGAATTCACAGTGGATTCTGTTTCCAGAGTGGGAACCTATACTTTGAAGGAGGATAGTACTCCTTCAGGATATACGTACAGCTTTCCCGCGGACGGAATAAAGTTCAGTGTAAGCTTTGATACCGACGGGAATCTCGTACTCTCCAAGGTGACTTCTTCCGATCTGTATTTGATCGAGACAGATGACACTACTAAGATCTGCACGCTCAAAGTCTACAACAAGCCTGAAACCTTTGATATAAAGGTGAACAAGTTTGAGAACGTTGGCTGGGACAATCCGATAAGCGGTGCCACTATGGAGATCAGCTATACGAATGCCGAAGGCCAGAAGGTGGTCGTTGAGACTTGGGTAAGTGATGGAAATTGGAAGGAGATAAAAGGTCTAAGCAAGTCTATAGTATATACCATTTCAGAAATCAGTGCGCCTTCCGGCTATAAGAAGCTTTCGACATCCGTTCAGGTGAGGGCATCTTCCAATTGGCCGTATTATGATCTTGTGGGTACGGTCGATCCAGCAGTTGCAAAGTTCGTCGACTGGCAGGGTATATTTATATACAATCAAAAGAATGATACACCCGGACCTCAAAACGGTACCATCATTCTCAAGAAGACCATTAACGGTGAGCTCACTGAGGAGGAGAAGAGCGGCCTTCTGAAGTTCACTATAACTACGGATGACAACGGTACGACCAAGTATCTGAAGCGTGACGGTTCGCTTACGACGGATGCGACAGAGGGTACTATCACTCTGGCGTCTACTGATTACGACAGCACAAACGATGAGTATGTCATAACTCTGTCGAAAGTACCAAATGGTTCATATACCGTAACCGAGACTACGCAGTCACCGGACGGCAAGTCCATGACTGTAAAAT
>DGVE01000220.1 GCA_002395865.1 Lachnospiraceae bacterium UBA4292
AGTACTATCACATAACCGATGCCGGACGGATGCGGCTCTACGCATTCGGCGAGGAGTGGAAGGAGTTAATGCAGATCTATGAATTTGTTACCAGGGAGGATTGAGATGAACAAGGCACAGTTTTTGGAGGAGCTCGCGCGCAGCCTTTACGGACTGTCAGACTACGACATTAACAGGTCGCTTGATTATTACGAGGAGATGATCGATGACCGCGTTGAGGACGGTATGAGCGAGGAGCAGGCGGTAGCTGCCCTCGGAAGCGTGGAGGAGATAAGGGCGAGGATACTCGACGAGATCCCCATGAGAAGGATCGTCGGCGAGAGGATGAAGCCTAAGAAGAAGATGAGCGGACTGGCCATCACACTTCTGGCCATAGGTTCGGTGGTGTGGCTTCCCCTGCTTCTGGCGTTGCTTATAATATGTCTGGCTCTTTATATCAGTTTCTTTGCAATTATTTTCAGTCTGTATGTATCAGATCTTGCGGTGTTCGTATCGGGCCTGGCCTGCACAGTGGTCGGTCTCCTGGCTCCGATGGCATTTTACACCAAGCTTTTCTATGTTGGTTCTGGCATAGCTTTAGTTGGCTCTGCGATACTTCTTTTCTTCCTGTTCACCCTCATCGCGAAGGGAATGCTGTTTATCGGCGGGAAGATAGCACTCGGTATCAAGATGCTTTTTGTAGGAGGAAGGTAAGATGAAAAAAGCCAATGTTGTTTTGATAACAGTTGCCGTTTTTATGGTTATAGCGGGTATGGCGATGGTGTTCGTATCATTCGCAAGAAATGGTTTTGATTACAAGAAGGTGGTAAATATGGCAAAATATGATTATAAGAAGTTTACATTTACAGAAGAAATCAATAGTATTGATCTTTTAATCGGCTCGTACAGCTTAAAAGTGGTCAGGTCTTTTGATGCGAATACGTATTTCGAGTGTTATGTGAACGATAAGAACTATTTCGATGCAGAAGTTAGGAACGGCATGCTTAAGATCGAAGAAAAGAATGACTACAGGTGGTGGGAGTTATTTACCAGAGGAATAGGTGCAAACTACGAAGACTGTGTACTATCGCTTCCGGCGGATGAGTATGAGAAGCTTAATGCCGACATTGGAAGCGGAAGATTTGAGTGCAATACGAGTATACGGTTTTCAAAAGTCGATGTATCCACAGGAAGCGGAAGCATATTGCTGGACGGGGTCGACGCAGGTGACATCTCGGTGGCGACAGGAAGCGGAAGCATAAATCTCGGAAATATGGACGCCGGAAGATTATACGCAAAGACAGGAAGTGGAAGCATAAAGCTCGTAAATGTCATAACGGAGGATAAACTTACTGCAAAGACCGGAAGCGGCAGCATAAAGCTGGAGTCGGTGGACGGCGGCGAGTTGGAGCTCTCCACGGGCAGCGGCAGCATCAGCGGCTCGCTTAAGAGTGCGAAGAAGTTCGTGACATCCACAGGTTCAGGCTCTGTGAACGTTCCGGAGAACGGTGACGGCGGAGTATGCAAGGCCGACACAGGAAGCGGAAGCATCAAGTTGACAGTGGAATAATAATGGTTTATCATTAAAGGGCTGCGGCGTATGTCGCAGCCCAAATCCGTTTATTGGAGGAGTTCATCATGTATAAAGCAGTATATCTGGAGGCTGACGCGGTCAATACGGGTGATATCAGCTTCGCACCCATCGAATCCGTAATAGAGACAAAATTCTACGGTAATACGACCGAGGCGGACAAATACGACCATATAGGCGACGCCGAGGTGGTGTTTTCAAATAAGATATTGTTCGATAAGGAGACCTTCGACAGGCTTCCGAAACTGAAGTATATCGGTGTCTGCGCCACCGGCTACAATGTGATCGATACAGAGGAGGCAAAGCGCCATAACGTTACCGTGACCAATGTTCCCGCGTACAGCACCGAATCCGTGGCGCAGCTCGCATGGGGGCTCATAATAGAGTGTGCAAGCCATATAAGCGAACATGCTGCCAGTGTGAAGGCGGGCGACTGGGTGAGGAGCGAGACGTTCTGCTACTGGTTAAAGCCGATGACGGAGTTGAGCGGCAAAACGATAGGAATAGTCGGCTACGGCAATATAGGCAGGAGGATGGTGCAGATAGCGCGCGCCCTCGGCATGAGGGTGCTGGTGAATACGGCTCATCCGGACAGATATGAAAATGAAGCCTGCGAAGGCCTTAGCTTTGTGAGCCTTCGAGAGCTGTTTAAGGATAGCGATGTCATTTCCCTGCACTGTCCCATGACGCAGGAGACCGCAAAGCTGATAAGGCGCGATACCATAGCTGCCATGAAGGACGGCGTGATAATAGTGAATGTCTCACGCGGTGGGCTGGTGGATGAGGCCGATCTGGCGCAGGCACTTAAGGACGGCAAGGTGGCCGCCGCTGCATGCGATGTGGTGTCGGCTGAGCCCATGAAGGCGGACAACCCGCTTCTTTTCGCACCGAATATCTGCATCACACCCCACATGGCGTGGGCAAGTGTGGAGGCGAGGACCAGGCTTATTGAGACCGTGGCGGATAATCTCAGAGCATTTCTGGCGGGAGAGAAGAAGAACGTGCTGACTGATTGAGAGCCTGCCGGCTGCCCACGGCAGAAGCGTAATACGTCCGGAAGTATGTCAATTATTTAACAAAGATAATTATTGATAATTGCATCAAAGGGTGTTAAACTAATATAAGTTTTTGAATTTTGAAAGGAAGGCAGCAGTATTATGAGCTTTATTGAAAACATCAAGGAGAGGGCCAGAAAGGCCAATAAAACAATAGTTCTTCCCGAGGGCATGACCAGCCGTACATGGGTCGCAGCGGACAAGATACTCAGGGAGAATATAGCAGATCTTATTATCCTGGCCACACCCGAGATGGTGGATGAGTACAGCCAGAGAATTGATGTTTCCAAGGCGACCATCATCGATCCGAACACATCCCCAGATCTTCCGAGATATATCGACGCGTTCGTCGAGCTCAGAAAGAGCAAGGGCATGACTCCCGAGGAGGCGAAGAGACTCCTCACGAGCGATTTTATGTACTATGCCTGCATGATGGTAAAGTGCGGAGATGCGGATGGCGTCGTATCCGGTGCCTGCCATTCAAGCGCCAATACACTGAGGCCTTCGCTTCAGATACTTAAGACCAAGCCCGGCGCCAAGCTGGTATCGGCCTTCTTCCTTATGATCGTTCCGAACTGTACATACGGAGCGGACGGAACCTTTGTGTTCTCGGACTGCGGTCTCGAGCAGAACCCCGATTCCGAGAAGCTGGCGAATATTGCCGTCACATCGGCCGATACATTCAGGCTCCTGGTACAGAAGGAGCCGCTGGTTGCGATGCTCTCACATTCCACTAAGGGAAGCGCGAAGCACGCGGACGTGGACAAGGTCGTTGAGGCAGTCAGGATAGCGCACGAGATCGCTCCCGAGCTCAAGCTTGACGGCGAGCTCCAGACGGATGCGGCCATCGTGCCCGAGGTCGCAGCTTATAAGGCTCCCGGCAGCGAGGTCGCAGGCCGCGCGAACGTGCTTATCTTCCCCGACCTCGACGCGGGCAATATCGGCTACAAGCTCGTTCAGAG
>DGVE01000048.1 GCA_002395865.1 Lachnospiraceae bacterium UBA4292
ACGAGGCGGATCCGGAGTTCTTCTCAGGCAGGCTCGGCGTGGATATGTTTATAAATCCCGACATGGCTGCGGCGCGCGAGGGAAATAAGCTCATACGCTACACCCGTTCCGTGGAGATAGAGGAGTTTGGCGGCGGCAAGGTGCTTGCGGCCACCATCGACATAACAAAGGACAGTGCGCTTGCGGGCGTTCCGATGCCCATGGTGCACGAGAGAGTGGGCGCGCAGATACTGATATGCGCCATCGACAGGGGCGGAAAGCTGTTCACTCCTACAGGCCAGCACGATATACGTGTGGGGGATTCAATCACATTTCTGGCTACAGGCCAGCAGATGAGCAAGGCTCTCGAGAGGCTCGGCATAGAGGGAAGCCCTCTCAAAAAGGCAGTCATAGTCGGCGGCGGAGAGGTCGGTTACTACCTGACCGGAATACTGTTAGACGGCGGCGTGGATGTGACTCTTATCGATATCGACCACGAGAAGTGCCGCGAGCTTTTAGAGAGCTACCCGAAGGCAAATGTCATCGGCGGTGACGGAACCGATACAGTGCTGATGGAGAAGGAACTGAAGAAGGCGGATGCCTGCGTGGCCTGCACGGGTAAGGATGAGCAGAACCTCATCATTTCTATGTTCGCGAAGTCTGAGGGCATCGAGAGAATCGCGGCAGTCATAGATAACTACAACTACGAGCTGATGCTCAAGCGAAGCGGCATCCATCACGTGTTCTCCACCAGAGATGTGGCTCTCATAGATGTAGTCAAGACCCTTCGGGTCATGACTACGAGTGAAGACAAGAACGTGATGAAATGGCTCTATACGCTTAACAATGACCGTGTTGAGGCTGCGGAATTCTATGTGGGGGATGATTTTTCACTTCTGGGCATAGAGTTTCGTGAGAAGGAGTTTAAGTTAAAGCCCGGTATACTGATAGCCGTTATCATCCGTGAGGGCATGGTGATGGTGCCAAACGGAATGTCGAAGATACTGGCCGGAGACCATGTTATCGTGGTATCCGCACAGCACCGCATCCTCCGCCTGTCGGATATCTGTGCGAAGGAGTAGGAGGCTATTATGGAACATGTTCTGGTCAGCCTGCTTTTAGTGCTTTTTCTTGTGGTGCTAATCAGCATCGTAAATGAAAAAACCATCAGGATATCAAATGATATAGCTCTCGTGCTTTTTTCGTTTGCTGTGGCCGCTGTATTCAAGATTTTGAAGGTTGCGGGGCTGGTGAATATACGCGAATCGATAGTGGGGAGCATAGAGAGTATAGATTTTCAGGGCTTTTTGATGAACGGAATACTCTGCTTCATGCTCTTCTCGGGCGCGAGCGGAGTGAATTTCAACCGCTTCGTGAAGAATATAAAGTCGATAAGCCTTCTGGCCTTTCTGTCGACGGTACTCTCGTCATTTATCTACGGCGGTATATTTTTTATCGTAAATATGGTCCTGGGCCTCGGTTTTGATATATGGCTGTGCATATTGCTTGGTTGTATAGTTTCGCCCACAGACCCCATCGCAGCGACCAGTATACTGAAGAAGGCGGGGCTTTCGAAGAACGTATCGACAGTCATAGAGGGAGAATCGCTCTTTAACGACGGCACCGGTGTAGCCGTGTTCGTCGCGATCAAAAACATTGTAAATGATGTATCCGATATGAGCTTTCCGGTACTTATGGCGAAGGAGCTTCTGGGCGCCATAGCCATCGCACTCGCTATATCTTTCGTGATGTTCTCGCTGCTTCGCGCGACGAACAATCCCATGCTGCACATACTGATAAGTCTGCTCGATGTCGTTGCGGCTTACGTCATCTGCGAGCACCTGGGCTGCTCGGGCGTCATCGCTTCCGTGGTATGCGGCATATTTTTTTCAAGAGCCATGAGCAAGCACGAGGCTTGGCATAAGGTGGTGGATCCGAAGGACTGGTACGAGGACTTCTGGCACGTGGCCGATACACTCTTAAACAGTATTCTTTTCATACTGATCGGATTTGCGATACTGAACCTGCCGAGGCATGAATACTTGATTATACTGGTGGTAGCAGCCGTTGTGATCAATGTCATAGCGCGCTTTCTGGGAGTGGGTATTTCCTCACTCATAATCGGAGCGAAGAAGATACCGAACCGCTACAACACGGTCGAATTTACGACGCTTATGACATGGAGCGCGCTAAAGGGCGGACTGTCGCTCGCGCTCGCGCTGTCCACGAAGGAATTCCTTCCGGAGGCCGCCTACAATGTGGTCTTCATCATGACCTGCGTGACGATGTATTTCACAATCGTGGTGCAGGGACTCACCACAAAAAATGTCTTCCGCATCGTGGAGAAATGGAAGGCAAAACGGATCTGTTCAGACAATACAATAAAATAAAAGAGGAGAAGAACCATGGGTATCTACAACGACAAACACAGGCTTTTTCAGGACTACGTGAAGGAACTGAACACATTCGCCGCTCCGGAGGACGCTGTAAGCGAGTCGGACTGTGCCGCCAAATGCGAGAGCTACATCTCGTCGGCTGACTGCACCTGGAAGAACATATTCGCACCCGATACGGGCGAGCTGGTGGGCTTTCTGATCTACGGAAAGACCGGTGCCGTCAAGCATCCCGACGCGGACCGCTCCATCGAGGAGGCGTATGTCGCGCCGAAATACCGCAGGCAGGGACTCATGTCCGACGTGGTCAGGGACTACGAGACGAGACACAAGTGCCGCTACAACCTCATCGTCCAGAAGGGCAATGACTACGCAAAGGGCTACTGGGAGAGACTCTTTGAGCAGATGGGCTACGGCCCGATAGAGCTCGACAAGACCTATATCGGCGGGAGAGAGGATGTTCTTCTCATGGGCTTCGCTCCCGTCAAGTAAGAGAGTGATCCAGACGTGAAAAACAAAACTATTATTATCTGCGGCTTTGCGGCGCTGGCGCTTGCTGCCTGCTCGAGGAGCCGCGGGGGCATGAACGATCCGGCAGGTACTTCCGCCGTGACCCGCGCGTCTGCCGAGCAGACCGAGACCGCGCAGCAGGATGTGAGCTCGCCGCAGGCCAAGGAGACCGAGGAGCAGACGAGTTATATCTACACACAGACCGAGCTTATCCGCATGGAGAATTACAGCTTCGGAGGTGAGCTCATCTACTCGAGCATATTTGAATATATGCCTGACGGTGAGGGCGGAGTGCGCCTTAAGAGGATGTACAACTACGGCGACCCGGTCCTTAGCAATGTCCTGCCGAAGAGGCGCGACCAGAGCTTTGAGTACGACGACGCTAAGGGACTTGTGACCGAGTACAACAACAGCTCCAAGACCTCACAGACCTACTATGATGAGGAGGGACGCGAGATCGAGAGCATAGTCTACCGGTCGAATGGTTCCGTGGGTACAACTACTTACACTAACTACGATGAGCTGGGGCAGAAGGTTAAGACCGTAAGCTACACCGGCACGGAGGATAATTACACCGCGGTAAATACTACCGAGTACACGTACACGAACGGCTATCTGGAAGCGTCCACCACCTCGAGCATTTCCCGCGACGGCTTTACCGTCTATGACAGCAGCGATACGTATGAGTACGATGATCTGGGGCGCAACACCCTGATCACCTCAGAGTACAAGTACGCGAACGGCATCGAGAAGACCGA
>DGVE01000027.1 GCA_002395865.1 Lachnospiraceae bacterium UBA4292
CCAGCCGTGAATGTGCCATTTGCTGCCGGTCTTCTCAAGCATCTGCATACCACGCATGGTAGTCTTCCCACTCGCGCGTCCCACCGCCAGCTCCATGGTCAGTACCGGTATTCCCATGATGACCAGAAACAGCAAGTAAAACAAAACGAAAAACGCGCCTCCGTTCTGCCCCACCATGTAAGGAAAGCGCCAAACATTTCCTATGCCGATAGCGCAGCCTGCGCTTACCAGAATAAATCCCATCCGGCTTTTGAAGCCTTCTCTTTGTACCGCTTCTCCCATATCAGTCAATTCTTTCATATTATACGCGCCGACGTCCTTATCCGTGAGATCACTTTCCAAAACATGATCTCGCTACTTTTAAATATACCATATACATCGCTCAATTTTCAATCATTCTCAAGTTATTCTTTGCCAATATAATCGATGATGCCAAAATGATCATTCTTCCGATAACTCAGCTTCGATCTCCTCTATGGAAGGGAGTGATGATTTATATCCTTCGGGAAGGAATGTGTTGATATCATACACAGATATACCCATTGGCTGACTGCTTGCTTCAAGGGCATATCGAGCCTTGACATTATCCTTCGATTTACAGATGATAAGTCCCAGCGTCGGTCCGTCCAGTTCACCCTTTAGCTGGTGGTTGACTGTTACCATATACGTTCCAAGCTGTCCCATATCCCGTGGCTGAAATTCCTCAACCTTCACTTCAACCACAACATAACAATGCAGTTTGATATTGTAGAACAGCATATCGACGAAATTTTCCGTATCGCCTATATCGAGCCTCACTTCGCGTCCTACGAAAGCAAACCCATTACCAAGCTCCAGGAGAAACCGGCCAATATTGTCCATAAGAGCATCTTTCAGTTCTTTTTCGTCATATTTCTCCCGAATTGAAATGAAATCAAAGTTATATGGGTCTTTCGTTATCGCTTGAGCGAGATCACTCTGCGCCTTAGGAAGAGTCAGGGTAAAGTTCGTAATCGCCTTCCCCTGCCGTTCATATAAATCCGTATCAAGATAATTCAGCAGAACTGCTCGTGACCAGTTATTCTCAATCGTTTTTCTGACGTAGAACAACGCTTTATCCGGTTTTCCCTTACACTTATCAAGAATGATACGATTATGTCCCCATGGTATAAGGAAAACTGTTTCTGTTTCGTCCTCAAGTTGTGGACGTTTCTCTACAGGGTTCAAATCGTCCACAGGCTGTGGACGATTCTCTATAGCGTTAGGATACATCTCAAAATAGTACCGCATATACTTCAGATTCGTCGGAGAAAAGGATTTAATGTCCGGAAATATATCCTTTAGATCATCACTGATCGTTTTGTAAAACCCGGAGCCATAATTTGCGTTCTCGCTCATAATGGAGATATCTCTCCCAAGACTCCAATAGAAACGTAGCATCTCACTGTTGACCTTAACAGCAGCTTTCAGCTGACTCTGACGGAAGCGCTTGGACACATCGATGATCCATTCTTTATACTTTGGGTCGGTTTTTATCAAATTGCTCATCTATTAATCTCCTGTTTTCAGTCTTTACTTTATGAAATTGCACAGCTTATGGATGGTTTAGAAGCAACCCGAAAGTTTATTTTCAATACTCTGTCTTTAACGCTATAGCAAACATACGTTCTTTTGTCAACCAGAACCACAAAGAAAACAGCTGACCCACTCCGCAGTGTGTCAGCCATTATCCTATCTCCAGTTATTCTCCTCATCTGGCGGCATCTCCGAAAATGCCTTGATCTCCTCGTTGAGGGAGAACATCTTTTTGTCGAGCATGTCCACGATATCCGCGCACTCGCGCAGATCGTTCTGGATGCTGTCGGGGGCATTGCCCTCGAATTTGTATTTGATCTTGTGCTCAAGGCTGGCCCAGAAGTCCATGGCGATAGTCCTGATCTGTATCTCCACCTTCGTCTCCACAGGGCCGTGTGAAAGATAGATGGGTACCGAGACCACCAGATGGTAGCTCTTGTAGCCGTTGGGCTTGGGGTTCGCGATATAGTTCTTGATGATGAGGACCTTCACATCGTCCTGATCGCATATCATATCCGCGATATTGTATATATCCTTCTCGAAGGAGCATATGATTCTGACGCCGGCGACATCATGCAGATAATGCATGAGATTCTCTATGGTCACATCGTAGCCCTGCTTCTTCAGCTTGTGCTCTATGCTCTCACGGCTCTTGATGCGCGTCTTGATATGCTCTATCGGATTATAATTGTGGACATTTACGAACTCCTCGCTGAGTATCCCTATCTTCGTACTCACCTGCTTAAGCGCGGAATCGTACAAAAACATGGCTTTCTTCCAGTCGTCCGCAACATATTTCTGAGATTGTTCCATATTTCGTAACAGACTACAATGCAGTCTCTGCCAGTCCTGTAGACCGGGACGCGGCATCGTAATCCTCTTTCCTTTCTTCATAGGAGGCATTCAGCCAATCCACAGCGGCGCAGATGCCTGCCTCGTCGTAGGTGAAGGTATTCGCCGTCTTCTTATCATCGGCAGTCACTTCATAGGAAAACGGCTGCGGCCACGTGACGGCTTCGAGCAGTTTCCCCTCCTCCGTCTCCTTCTTCCTGATGAGATATCTCATGCCTCTGTAGCTGCCTGTAAATGTCTCTGACTTGTAATACGCTATGGGCATCACATCTTTTCTATCGATCATCAGTACCTTCTCCTTCTGGCAATGATGACGCACACAGCCACGATGACCAGTACCGCCACGGCACCGATGATGATGTACACATAGAGAGGGATACCTATGGTGAACTCCGCCTCTATCTTCTGTCCGGACGCCATCGAAAGAAGGTCCCATGTGAGGGTCTTTCCGTCGTCCGAAACGGATGTTGCATTGCTGCTTATGGGCTTGTTCGGAAGCTCAAGTACAAATTTGAAATATCCGCCGGAGCTTGTGATATAGTTCGTGTACTGACTTGCCTGCGAGCTGTTGTCGCCGCTCATGGCGTCCCAGCTGAGTGTGTATTTATTGCCGTTTTTCGTGATCACGAATTTGTCCGGGTTGGTATCTACGTCGGAGCTCGCATCAAGGTTTTTCGAGACTTCATCCATCTCGATATCTCTCTTGGTTATGATATACCCGATGTAACCGTCCTCGTTGTATTCCTTGTACTCCCAGCCCTCCTGCTCGAGCTTCTTCTTAGCCTCTTCGGTCTTCTCACTGTTGGCTGAGGAGCTCTCGCTCGTCTCTGACCCCATATTCTTGGCGCCGACGAGCATGCTTATATCGACCTTGCCGTTATTCTTCACCTTCATGGTGACCGACATTCTCATGCAGCCGGCAAGCATCGACACGCACAGTATCACGACCGCCAGCACAGCGAACCGTCTCACGTTCATTCTGTTCATACCAGATGACCTCCGTATTTTACTCAAGAACCATCTCTATCTGGAAATGCTCCTGATCGGCCTCCACCTTTGCCACGCTTCCGCTGATGAGAGGAATCATGGGCGGCAGATGTCCCAGATCGAGATCCATCATGATGGGAAGTCCCAGATCGCCGAGCACTCCGGTCACTGCCGAATAGTGGTCCAGATCGCAGGTCATATCGTAGAACCGGAGAGGTCTTCCGATGAGGAAGCCCGTGGCATTTTCAAACCAGCCCGCCTCCCTCATGTGCCAGAGCGTGCGACGTATATCCATGGTGTTAAGGTCACAGCTTTCAAGGAACCACAGGATCCCGTCCTGCGAATACTTCTGAGTGAACTCCTTCACCTTGTCAAAGCGTGTGCCTACCAGATTCCCAAGGCAGTCGAGACAGCCTCCCAGAAGCCTTCCGCGTGCGCTCATGCGCTTTTGCATCACATTGCCCAAATAGAAGAAATATCTGGTGGGCTCGGAGATGTTATAAGGAGCGTAGGGATGCTCCTCATCCTTCAGAGAGGTCCTCTCCCAGTAATCGTAGCCGCTCATCACGAGCTTGCCGCCCTTTAAAAGCAGGTACGCGTCCTCGATGGATTTGTGCCACGGCTTCATGCCGAAGGCTGGGGCACAGGGGCCGTAGATCGATGCGGTGTCACAGAGAGTGTTCAGCAGGAATGTGAGATTCGTGTTGTCAGAATAACCCATGAACCACTTGGGATTCGCGTTTCTGACAGCGTCAAAATCGATGTGCGGCAGTATCTCGCACATGAGCTCCCCGCCGCCGCAGGATATGAGCACGTCCGACTCGGGGTCCGAATAAGCCTGATTAAACTCCATGGCGCATATCTCGGGATAGGTGCTGATGCCAACGCCGTCCGACTTGTAGCAGTTTATTCCGAGAACTGTCTTGAAGCCTGCGTCATTAAACGTCTTGAGCGCGTTTTCAAAAGCTGAGTAGTAAGGTTCCTGCGAGCATCCAAAGCTCGGAGCGATGAAGCCTATGCTTCCGCCTTCCTTCAAAAAACTGGGGTAGCGCATGTTCTGTCCCTTCCGCAGGCATTATATGTACGGGCGCGCCTGCTTCTTCGCCGTCTGTCACTATAGTGTCCTGGTCTTTCTTATGTAATCCGTAAGCTCCGCGTTCGTGCGGCTCTTTCCGAACAGGTCTATCACTCTCTCGGCAGCATCCTCACCCTTCGCCCCCGAGATCGCTCGCCTGATGATCTCGACAGCCTCCAGATCTCCCTGAGAAAGCAGAAGCTCCTCATTTCGGGGGCCTGATCTTGCTATGTCGATGGCGGGAAATACCCTCTTCTCCTGAAGCTTTCTGTTGAGTACCAGCTCCATGTTGCCGGTACCCTTGAACTCCTCGAAGATCATGTCGTCCATGCGGCTTCCGGTGTCGACGAGTGCCGTGGCCAGTATCGTAAGGCTTCCGCCCTGTCTCATATTTCTCGCGGCACCGAAGAACTTCTTCGGAGCGTACAGAGCTGCGGGGTCGAGGCCTCCCGAAAGAGTCCTTCCGCTCGGAGTGACCGTTAGATTGTAAGCCCTGGCAAGTCTTGTGATGGAATCGAGCAGTATCACCACATCGTCTCCGAACTCCACCATGCCCTTCGCCCTCTCGATCACCTTCTCACTCATGAGCTTGTGATGCTCCGGCTGCTCGTCAAATGTGGACGCTATCACCTGCACATTCCTGCCTTCGATGGCCTCGGTGATATCCGTAACCTCCTCTGGTCTCTCATCGATGAGAAGCACCATGAGATATACATCCGGGTTCACCGCGGTTATGGCCTTTGCGATCTGCTTGATGATGGTGGTCTTGCCCGCCTTGGGCGGCGATACGATCATACCGCGCTGTCCCTTGCCGATGGGGCTCAGCAGATCCACTATCCGAAGCGATAACGGCGCTCCCGGGTACTCGAGCTTCAGCTTCCTGTCCGGGTAGATGGGTGTCATCCTGTCGAAATCATATCTTCTCGCGCTCTCCAAAGGGCTGTGGCCGTTTACGCTCCGGATGTAGAGCAGTCCGAAATACCTCTCGTTGCCTATCTTTACTCTCGAGCCTCCGACTATCCTGTCCCCGGAGCGAAGGTTGAATCTCCTCACCTGCGCGGGGCTCACATAGATATCACCGTCTCCCGAGAAGAAGCCTGCGCTCCTGACAAAGCCGAATGAGTTCTCGGGCTGTATATCCAGTATTCCGTCGAACTCCTCGCCCGTGGCTATCTCGCAGAACCTCTCGACACTGAGTCCGAAATTACCCTGGGGCTCCCACGCCATCTGCGCCAGGACCTCCAGCTCGCTCTCCTTCAGAACTCCCTTTAACCTCTCGGGGAGCTTAAATGACGGCTTCTCGGGAAGCTTAAATGGCGGCTTCTCCTGGGGCTTTTTCGCCCCTTCATCAGCCACCGACGGGCCTATCTTCTCGGCTATCTTATCCAGCAGCTCCTTCTTCTTCAGCTTTTCATAGCCCTCTATCATCAGGCTTCTCGCGAGCTCCTTAAGCTTGTCGACCTTTAATCTTTCGTAATCCATTGATATCTCCGTATCAGAGCAGTTTCTGCATAATGTACGTGTAAATGTCCTGGTTCTGGGCGGCCCATCTGTCGCATATCGCGCTTGCCGCGCCCTCGGTCGGAACGCTCACCTTCACCTGAAGAATGTCTGTCTTTCCCTCCGTTATGCGGCAGTCCACTATGTAGCTGCCTGACGGAGCCTTCTCGTATTCCGCCGTGACACCGACCTCGCTCCTCATCTGGAACTTGTTCTCCGCCATGAAGCTGTCCATATCCGCAGCTATCTCCGCGGAGATCTGCCGCCCGAAGAAATGCAGTACGTCCTCGCCCTCCCTCGTGATCTCGTAGCGAGTGGAATTTCTTATGGTCCTCGCGCTTATGAGATTCGACTCGGTCAGCTCGGTTATCACCTGCTGGAGCGTGAAATAATTAGAATAATCCCTGCTCACGAAGAAGTCGTTCAGCTGACTGTTCGTCATGGGGAAATTCATCTTCTTGAGCATATACAGGATCATCAGCTTATATAAAGTTGATGGCTCTGATATCATTTTATATACTCCTTGACCTTCGCAGCCACGGTATCCGCAACCCTCGGATCGAAGGCAGCCGGAAGAATATTGTCCTCGGAGAGCTCCGACTCGTCCACGAGAGCCGCTATAGCCTCCGCCGCCGCGAGCTTCATATCGTCCGTGATGGCACGCGCCCTTCCCTCGAGTGCACCCTTGAAGATACCGGGGAAGATGAGAACGTTGTTCACCTGGTTCGGGAAATCGCTTCTTCCCGTACCGACCACCTTAGCTCCCGCAGCCTTAGCCAGATCCGGCATGATCTCGGGCACGGGATTCGCCATCGCAAAAAGGATAGCGTCCTTATTCATGGACTTGACCATCTCGGGTGAAACTATATTAGGAGCAGAAACACCGACGAAGATATCCGCGCCTTTCATGGCGTCCGCAAGACTTCCGCGCTTGTGTGAAAGGTTCGTCACCTCGCACATCTTCTCCTGCATCCAGTTCATGCCCTCCATGCCCGCGCACAGTATTCCCGCGCGGTCCACCATGGTTATATCCGGGAAGCCGTAGAGAAGAAGAAGCTTTGTGATGGCCACGCCCGCGCTTCCCGCGCCGTTTACTACCACGCGGCAATCCTCCTTCTTCCTGCCGGTGACCTTCATGGCATTTATAATGCCCGCGAGCACCACTATCGCGGTGCCGTGCTGATCATCATGCATGACGGGTATATCCAGAAGCTCCTTCAGCCTCTGCTCTATCTCGAAGCATCTCGGCGCGGAGATATCCTCCAGATTTATTCCGCCGAATGCAGGTGCTATGCGAACCACCGTCTCGATGATCTCCTCTGTGTCCTGCGTGTCAAGGCATATCGGAAATGCGTTCACACCGCCGAACTCCTTGAAGAGCACCGCCTTGCCCTCCATTACGGGCATGGCCGCGAGGGCTCCGATATTGCCGAGGCCGAGTACCGCGCTTCCGTCGGATACCACCGCCACGGTATTTGATTTGATGGTATATTTATAAGCAGCCTCAGGGTCCTTAGCTATGACCTTGCACGGCTCAGCCACACCGGGCGTGTACGCCAGTGCCAGATCCTCCCTGCTCTTTACCTGCGCCTTTGAAACTGTCTCCAGCTTTCCATTCCACTGCTCGTGCAGCTTAAGTGCCTTCTCGTATGTATCCATTTTCCTGCCTTCCTCTATCACAGTACCAGAAGCACTTCGCGCTCTGTGCCGTTATACTGTGTATATTTTACCCCTGCGGCGTCGAGCATCCTCTTGCTCGCCTTCACACCGCTGGTCTGCGCGTATTTGTCGGACGCAAATATGACCTCTTTTATGCCGGACTGAATGACTGCCTTAGCGCACTCATTGCAGGGGAAAAGAGTCACATATATTCTGCACCCCTCGAGACTTCCGGAGCGGTTGTTGAGTATCGCGTTCATCTCAGCGTGGGTGACATAGGTGTACTTCGTATCCAGAGGATCCTTCGCCTCCCTCTCCCACGGAAATACATCGTCCGAGCAGCCGGTCGGAAAACCGTTGTATCCCACGGACACTATCTTGTTGGTAGGGCTCACGATGCACGCGCCCACCTGTGTGCCGGGGTCTTTAGACCTTCGCGCGCTCAGCATGGCTACACCCATGAAATATTCATCCCAGCTGATATAATCCTTTCTCTTCGCTCCCATCTCGCCTCCTTAAGCTCTCTTCTTCAGATTAAGCTTTCTTACCTTTTTGGAATTAGGGCATCCGTAATAACACACATTATTATCGTCGCCCCACGAAGTCAGTGACTCTATCAGATCCGACACGCTGAAACTGCATGCGGACAGTGTGGTCGCCGTAAGCGCAAGCACGAGCGCGAGTATCAATCTCTTCTTCTTCATCTGCCTTCTCCTTTCACGATGCTGACCAGTTTAAGTCTGGCCTGAATGATATCCTTCCTCCCGCAGTACGCCCCTAAAAGGTCGTGCTCCGGATTTATCAGTATTCCTATGTAGTCGCCGAGCTTATCGTAGAGCCTGTTGTGCATCAGCTCATCGCCTATGCTGTAGGTGAGCTCCTCCTGCACCGGATGCGAGTGGATAAATCCCAAAAACTTAAGTCTGTCCGCTCCCGGCAGGTGCGCATCATCGCTCGGCCCTATATTGCGTTTTATGATCTTCGTCTGCTCCATGGCGTGCTTCATGGTGTTCTTATTGAACGTGGCCAGATCGGACGCTATGGAATTGATCGTCGCGGGAAATACATATCTCACGACATAATCGCCGTCCACCTTAAAGCCCACGAGCCCCATCTGCTGCTCAAAAAGCGACAGCGGGTGCCTTCTCCCCACATGGAAGAAATGCCTTATGTCCTCGTACGCCTCGGGCTCGATATATACAGCCGGAGCGCTCTCCTCATCCATCACGGTCTCTGTTTTTATCCGTCCGAAATGCTTATGAAGCCACTCCTCATATCTGCCGGTATTCACATCAAATATCTCCCTGTAACAAAACAGCGGCTCCTGCCTCTCGAAATCGAATGTGTGCAGACTGTCGCCGTCGCAGTCTTCCCTGTAGCGGCAGCTTTTGCATCTGTCGGGAAGCGGTCTGTTCCTGAAATACTCGTAGCCGTTCACCCACACTTCACAGAACCTGTCAGTCCTTATATTTCCCTGTATGAGTTCAGGTCTTCTGGGCACATTCGGACACACGAAGAAATCGCCGTTATACAGCACCGATGCCGCATAGATGCCCGCGAAGCACACGAACCTTCTCTTTCCGAGCCTTCCTCCGAGATAGTGCGGGCAGCCCCACACGACGGGGAGCTTGTCCTCCCTGTTCACCCGGTTTGCGAAATCGATCATGAAGCGCATCTCCTCGCGCCCCATCATGAGCTCGTCGTGCTCAAGCGCGCGCCCTATCGGATCGATGAAGCTCGTGCGCACGGAAGCGATACCCGTCGTTTTCAGTATCTCGTAAAGCTCCGGAAACTCCCTGTAATTCTTTTTGTTGGATGTAAATGTGACCTGCACGCAGTCTAAAAAATCCGCTGCCACCAGCTTCTTCAGGTTCGCGATTATGCGGTCAAAGGAGCCCGGAAGGTGTCTCACGCTCTCGTGCGTCTCCTTCAGCCCGTCGATGGAGACCGTTATGGTCCTCATGCCGCTCGCCTTCATCTTCTCTATGACTTCGTCGGTGATCAGGGTGCCGTTTGTCACCATGCCCCAGTCAAAGCCCAG
>DGVE01000059.1 GCA_002395865.1 Lachnospiraceae bacterium UBA4292
GGAGTAATAGATTATAAGCCTATTAAAGATGAACTAAGAATACTTTGTAAAAATCCAAATGTATTTGTTACTACTATGTTTGACTACTACGGAATGCCGAATAACACACCTGCTATTGATCACACAGACACAGATTTGTATAAGCGAATAGAATATATAGAGCAAGCAATAACAAATGATATTGGTTGCAATAATTTGTCATTTAATTTGCTTGTCCATGAATTTGAAGGCTTATTATTTTCAGATACCCAGGCATTCAGCACCATTGCAAACGATAAAGCTGTTGAAAAGCTACAAGCAATGAGAGCCTCTGCTGAAACACCAGAGCATATTAATAATTCTGTAAGCACTGCCCCTTCAAAAAGAATAGAAAGTGTAATTAGCGATTATACGAAAGTCAGGCAAGGTATAATTGTAGCAAAGAATATCGGTATAAATAAAATGCTCTCTGAATGTAAGCATTTCGCTGACTGGATTGACAAAATCAAAAGTTTATAACACGAATACAGCTTCATTTTTATGGAGGACTAATGAGCACAAGTATTAAAGTAATAAAGTTTACAAGTATACTCTCAGCTATATTTTTAGTAATCACTTACTTGATTAATAATAATTTAATGCAAGATGCCTGAACACCTGTTCCGGGTTAGCCGAACATTCGGGGTTGACTCAAAGAGATAATCAGAAACTATTTTTTACAGAGATACCAGGACCCTTGCAGATCATACGGTTTTCAAGGGCCTTTTTTTGCATTGCACCGGCGTGAGAGCAGGCCTTTTTCGTATTGGAGGTGATGTGTATGGCACAGATAAATGTGAACGGTCTGACATTTTCCTACGAGGGAAGTGCGGACGAAATATTTACTGACATGTCCTTTAGCATAGACACGGACTGGAAGCTGGGGCTGATCGGCAGGAACGGCAAAGGAAAAACTACATTTTTAAATCTGCTTCTCGGAAAATATGAATACCGCGGAAGCATATCTTCGGGCGAAAGATTCGATTATTTTCCCTATCCATTCGGCGAGGAGGAGCACGGAAAGACGGCGATTGAGCTGGCACAGCTCTGGAAACCGCAGGCTGAGAACTGGCAGATACTGGTGCAGATGGACCGGCTGGAGATGGACCCGGAATGCCTGTACAGGCCTTTTGAGACGCTTAGCTTCGGGGAAAGAACAAGGGTAATGCTCGCTGTCCTGTTTGCGTGCGATAATGAATTTCTGCTGATAGATGAACCGACGAATCATCTGGACAGCGCCGCAAGGGATAGCGTAAAAAAGTATCTTGCTTCAAAGAAGGGCTTTATACTTGTATCCCACGACAGAGACCTGCTGGACGAAGTATGCGACCATGTGCTGGTCATGAACAGGGCAAGTATCGAAGTGCAGTCGGGAAATTTCTCTACCTGGTGGGAAAATAAGGAGAAGCTGGATGCGTTCAGGCAGTCCGAGAACGAGAAGCACCTGAAGGAGATAGGCAAGCTGAAGGCTGCCGCAGACAGAAGCGGAAGATGGGCACAAAAGAGCGAAAACTCGAAGATAGGCTTTGATCCGATAGCGGAGCACGACAGGAATATCAGTACCAGAGGATATATCGGCGCAAAGACCAAAAAGATGCAGGCAAGGGTAAAGTCCTATCAGGTGCGAATAGACAGGGAGATCGAGGAGAAGGAAGGACTGCTTCAGGACATAGAGCGGGTGACGGAGCTGAAGATAGTTCCGCTTACATTCCACAAGGAGGTGCTCGTAAATGCGCGGGAGCTGTCACTTAAATACGACGGTTCTATGCAGGAGATGTTTCGGGGACTCACATTTCAGGTGTGCAGAGGCGACAGGGTGGTGCTTTCGGGCGAGAACGGATGCGGAAAATCAAGCATACTGAAGGCAGTGCTGAAAAGAGCGGGAGGTCATGAAGAATGCCCGGAGTTGACCTGTTCGGGAACCCTTGACATAGCCGCCGGTATGAGCATCTCGTATGTCCGTCAGGATACATCTTTCCTGTCCGGCTCACTGACCGATCTCTGTCATAACAGGGGGCTGAACGAAAGCCTGTTCCTTGCGGTGCTGCGCCAGCTCGATCTCGGTCGCGAGCAGTTCGTCAAGAACATGGAGGATTTTTCCGAGGGACAGAAAAAGAAGGTGCTCATCGCATCAAGCCTTGTTACCCCGGCGCACCTGTATATATGGGACGAACCGCTCAACTATATCGATGTCTTTTCGCGCATGCAGATCGAAAATCTGATCCTGAAGTTCAAGCCGACGATGCTGCTTGTTGAGCATGATGTAAGGTTCCGGGAGAATGTCGCGACGCGTGTGGTAAATGTGGGATGAGTTCTTTAGCCCACCATTTTTGGAAATATCTTGAGAAAGTTCGGAACCGATATACTTGCATGATATAAAAAGGAGGAACTGTATGATAAAAGCCATATTTATCGATTATACCGGTACCATGGTCATGGAGGATGAACCATACACCAGGGAACTGGTCAAATATTTTATAACGCACAGCGACCTTAAGGATCCGAAAGCTGTGCTCGGCGTGGTGTGGACCAAGGTCAAGGAGATCGAAGCAGCCAGCTTCGGCAAGGACTTTATAAAGAACGATGATAAGGTCGATATCATACTTGACTACTGCGAAAAGACCTGCGGGTTGAAAGGCGACAGAGGGTACATGCACGATACATGGCGCAAAATATGGGTGCATGCGCCGCTGTATGACGATGTAAGGCCATTTTTTGAAAGGGTGAAGGTGCCCGTATACATCATTTCAAACGATGACATAATGTATCTTGAGGAATCGATGCGCATAAAGGATCTGCATCCCGCGGGTATCATCTCAGCCGAGACAGTCGGGGCATGCAAGCCGCACAGATCGATATTTGAAAGGGCGCTTGAAACAGCGGGTGTTAAGCCTGAGGAAGCGGTATTTATCGGTGATTCTGTCACTTCGGATGTGAAGCCTGCGCTTGCAATGGGTATAACGCCTGTGTATCTGGCAAGAAACGGGGGAGATGCTCCGGAGGGTGTAAGGGTCATAAGGTCCCTTGATGAATATATGTCGCCCTGCTTTGCGTCAAATTCCGAAGCACAGCCCTGTGTGGGCAGGGTGTTGAGATATCTTGCGAGTATTGCCGGCGACAGAATAATTACCGGGCAGCATACACAGACCATGGATATGGAGGAACTGAAGCATATCCGTGCAGTCACCGGAAAAGCTCCCGGACTTCTGGGCTTTGAGCTTCTGTCGTATTCCCCCAACATCAACAGGCAGGATACCGATGAAGAATGCATGAAGGAGGTGGCCGAAAACCGCGGTACACTGCTGAGGGCACTTGAATGGGCAAAAGAGAAGGGGCTCATAACTTTCACATGGCACTGGTTCTCACCTCTCGGAGGCAGATCCAAGTCGTTCTTTACGCAGAATACCGATTTTGACGCGTATAGGGCCGTTCTTCCCGGGACGCCCGAAA
Source organism: Lachnospiraceae bacterium UBA4292 (assembly GCA_002395865.1). GTDB lineage: Bacteria > Bacillota > Clostridia > Lachnospirales > Lachnospiraceae > UBA4292. The sequence continues at coordinate 3,469 of DGVE01000059.1, forward strand.
ACGAAGCACTCATTTATGACATGGATCATATGGCTAAGCTGCTTGAGCCTTTCTGCGAAAAGGGTATTCCTGTGTTGTGGCGTCCGTTTCATGAGATGGACGGAGACTGGTTCTGGTGGGGAGCAAAAGGCGCGGAAACGGCTAAGAAGCTCTGGAAAATAATGTATGAGCGATATACATCGCATCATCATCTGACGAATCTGATTTGGGTGTGGAATGCAGAAAACGCGCAGTATTACCCGGGAGATGAATTCGTCGATGTCATCTCGAGAGACATGTATCCGCCTGCCCATGAGCATACCGCAAGGAAGGAAGAGTACATTGCCATGGAGAAGGTGACCACGGCGCCCAAGACCATTCTGATAGGCGAGACGGGAGTTCTGCCCGATGTAAAGGAACTGCACGACAAGAAGGTGGGATGGGCTTCTTATATGACCTGGTCAAAGGTGTTCTGCCTGACGGAGGAATACAACAGCGACGAAGAGCTGAAGAAACTGTATGACAGCCCTTACGCTATCACTTTAGAGGATATCAGGGAACAGAAGCTGTATTAGTCTTGTACCGGACTATATTATCCGCTCCCCGCTGCGCAGAGCTTCGAGCTTATCGCCCATGACAGACTTCATCAGCTCGAATGCGGGGAGTCCTGTGCAGTGGCCGCTGTAGAAAACTGTGTTCATCTGCGAGAGCTCGCGGGCCGTCGTGGTGATGACGGATCTTTCTGCGTCGGTGTATTCGCCGTCACGCTTCATCATGTGAAAGCCGCTTATGACATAGTCGGGATCGGAGCCGAAGAGCTCACGGTATCTGTCCAGGATATTCAGGATGCCATTATGAGCGCAGCCCGATAAAAGCCAGTGCCTGCCGTCCTGTGTGATGACCAGGCACTGTTCATGCGAGAAATCATCCTCTACCTTCTCGCCGTTAAATATACGAGACAGCTTTCTGTTTCCCTGCGGGTAGCAGCGCCTTCCCTTGATACCGCTGAACAGGAACAGCTCTTCGTCAAGCCGGATATCGCCTTCTATCAGGCACACACCCGGGAGCTTCAGAATGGCGGTGTCTATTCCGATATAGCGTTCGCCGTGGTAGTGCGGTTCGGCGGCGCCTTTTTGCATGATGATCTGCGCGCTGTCATTTAGCCCGGAGAAGGGCAGAATGCCGCCGGAGTGGTCATAGTGGCCATGGCTCAGGATGACGGTATCGACAGCGCCGAGATCTATCCCGAGTGTTTCGGCATTTTTTATTACAGCATCGGTCTGCCCTGTATCCAGAAGCAGCCGGTGTTTTTTTGTCTCGATATAGATGCTGAGCCCGTGTTCTGCGATGCAGTTTTCGACTCCGCAGGTATTTTCTACTAAAGTTACGATCTTCATGCTGTTGCCTCACCCCCCGGACCATCCCTGTGCATTTTCATGGGGCTTTACTATATCACAATCTCTCAGCGCCTTCAATACTCGTTTTCCGATGCTTTCCCATGTTGCTTTCCGAGCATTTTTTTGATATATATATAGTGAAGATCACATGTTTGCGGGAAATGACATCCGCCAGAAGAAAGAGGAGCGGTGATGACGGTAGAGGACGGAGTATGGACAATGAAGGGCTTGTCGCGAAATGATCCGGGTAGGATACGTTCGTGGCAGGAGTTGGAGGAATACATAGACGGAGTAGGATTTCTGCCGCTGTTTTCCTGCGGCATAGAAGGCTTCTCCGTGGAGGAGAAGACGAGCGCGCATTCGTGGTGGACGGGTAACCGAGATGAGGACCCGTGGGAGTGGCGTGAGATCATCGCGGCGCACCGCACGATAGCGTATGGTAAGTTCTTTGACGGTAAAGCAGGTTTCATCGGCAGAGAGTGGATGCCGTATTTTGTGAACTTCAGGCGTAACGGGTATGATTTTGACGCGAGATGGGATGACGGACTGGCATCGAGGAGAGAAAAGCTTATCATGGACATTCTGACCGATCGTGACGGGGATGGGGATATCACATTTCCGGACAGAAGGATCCTCTCAACGCAGCTCAAGAAGCTGGCGGGTTTCGGGAAGGATGGGGAGAAGAATTTTCCGGGTATCATGACCGGACTTCAGATGCAGTTATATCTGGTCATCACTGATTTTCGCAGAAGAAAGAACAAAAAGGGAGAAGAGTACGGCATGGCAGTGTCGATACCGCAGCCGCCTGAGGCGGTATGGGGGTATGATGCGGTCACTGCGGCTTACAGGGAAAGTCCTTCGAAGAGCCGGGAGAGGATAGAACAGAGGATACGTGAGCTCTTCCCGGGGGCCAAAGAACAGAGCATAACAGAACTCATAGGCAGGGGGCAGCAGTGATGCTTCCTGCTCCAAGATGAGGCGGGTTTTGGACTCTGTAATCAAACTATAGGAAGAAGAGAAGATGAAGACGATAAGTGATTACGTGGGAAGATTTATGGCATGGATAGTGCTGGCGGTCGCGGCACTGGCGCTGTTTTTGCCCGGAACCTGTCTGTGGATACAGACGAAATGGGTGAACTATCTTCTGATGATAGTGATGTTCGGAATGGGTCTTACGATGAAACCGGCCGATTTTGCCGTGGTATTATCAAGACCGAGGGATGTCGTTATAGGGTGTCTGGCACAGTTTATCGTCATGCCGGTGCTCGCGTTTGCGCTCGGAAAGGTCTTCGGACTGGGTGATGAGCTTCTGGTCGGAGTGGTACTGGTGGGAACTTGTCCGGGCGGCACCTCCAGCAATGTCATCACATATCTGTCAAAAGGCGACACGGCTCTTTCCGTATGTATGACGAGTGTGAACACCCTGCTTGCTCCGCTTCTGACCCCGCTGCTGACATATATGTATCTCAGGACCTCTGTAAATGTGGATGTCATGTCCATGTTTATATCCATAGTTCAGGTCGTACTGATACCCATCGGTCTTGGTCTGCTGATCAACAAGCTGTTCGGAAAATACACGCAAAAGATCGTATTTGCGCTGCCCACTGTCTCTGTGACAGCTATATGCCTTATAGTTGCGGCGGTAGTATCACACAACAGCGAAAAGATCCTGTCCACGGGACTGATAGTCTTTGCTATCGTGATCCTGCATAACCTTCTGGGATACCTGTGCGGCTATCTCATCGGAGTGATCTTCAGGATGGACATGCCCAGAAAGAAAGCAGTCTCCATAGAGATAGGGATGCAGAA
>DGVE01000163.1 GCA_002395865.1 Lachnospiraceae bacterium UBA4292
GAGTACCAGCTCTTCGAGGAGACGGTGATAAAGGATGTGTGCTTCGGGCCGAAGAACCTGGGGCTGAGTAATGTTGAGGCACAGCGCAGAGCTCTCGAGGCTCTGGATATGGTGGATTTTCCGAGGACACTGTACAGGCAGTCGCCGTTCTTCCTGTCGGGAGGACAGAAGAGAAAGGCTGCCATCGCGGGCATCCTCGCCATGGATCCGCGCATTCTGATACTGGATGAGCCCACCGCGGGACTCGACCCCGAGGGCAGGGAGATGATACTGGGACTCATGACCCGCTTAAACAGCGAGGGCATAGGCATAGTTCTGGTATCGCACAGCATGGATGACGTGGCGGAGTACGCGAAGAGGGTGCTGGTAATGAGTGAGGGAAGCCTCGTGTATGACGGAGGAGTCAGGGAGGCGTTTTCCGAGAGGGCGGACGCACTGCCCGGCATCCCGCAGGTACTCTCGTTCACGAGATCGCTCGCGGGGATCGGTATAGAGCCTGCCATCCGCGCCGATGAGGCTCTTAAAAACATACTTGCGCGATGCAGACGGAGGGATATATGCTGAAGGAAGTAACACTGGGACAGTACTATCCCGCCCTGTCGGTCCTTCACGAACTCGACCCGCGCGTGAAGCTGTTCGGAGCGTTCATGTTCGTCATATCGCTCTTTATAAATGACTCATATATCGGCTATGCGGTCGTGGTGGCGGCTTTTTTTACGGTCGCTTTTGTTTCCAAAGTACCCATCGGGTATATTCTGCGTGGCGTCAAGCCGGTTTGGTTCATTATATTCTTAAGCGTCGTTGTCAATCTGTTCTTCACACCGGGTGATATCATAGTTCAGTTCGGAAGGGCGAAGATCACATGGCAGGGCGTGGAGAGGGCGTTTTTCCTTGCGCTTCGCATCAGCCTTTTAGTGCTCGGCGCCTCGATACTGACCCTTACCACCACCCCCACGTCGCTCACCGCCGGACTTGAGAAGAGCCTCGGCTTTCTGCGAAAGATAGGTGTTCCCGTGGCGGAGATGGCTACGATGATAAGCATCTCGCTGCGCTTCATACCGATACTTTCGGAGGAGATGGACAGGATCATGAAGGCCCAGACCGCGAGGGGCGTGGACTTTAAGCGCGGCGGAGTGTTCAAACGCATGTTAAAGCTCATACCGATACTGGTTCCGCTTCTCATTTCAGCCTTCAGGAGAGCTGAGGATCTGGCCATGGCAATGGACGCGAGGTGCTATTTCGGCAGCGAAGGCAGGACCAAGCTCCACCCGCTCAAGTACGGGAGGAAGGATTATTACGGGTATCTTGTGATACTCGCGTATCTTGTCGCAGTGAGCGCCGTGAGGATATTTGCGGGATGAAAAGGATCATGATGACGGTAGCCTACGACGGTACCGACTACTGCGGCTGGCAGCTCCAGCCGGGCAGGATCACCGTTGAAGGCGTTATAAATGAGGCTCTTTCGCAGATGCTGAAGGAGGATATACAGGTGATCGGAGCCAGCAGGACAGATGCGGGAGTGCACTCTCGCGGAAATGTCTGCGTCTTCGATACGTCGAGGAGCATTGCCCCCGAAAATGTGGCCAGAGCTTTAAACGCAAGACTGCCGGATACCGTGGTGATCACCGGGGCCCACGAGGTCGCCCCTGATTTTCACCCCAGAAAATGCGACTGCGTAAAGACATACGAGTACCGCATATTAAACTGCCAGGTCGACGACCCCATGCGGACCAGATACTCCCTACACGTGGAAAGACCGCTTGATGTTGAGAAAATGAAGCAGGCTGCGGCGCATTTTATAGGGGAACACGACTTCACTTCCTTCTGCAGTCCTCAAACAAATGCAATTTCTAAGATAAGAACTGTTTACGAAACAGAAATTATGTGCTATAATGCATCGGTGTCCGGTATTTCGGACGCGCGCGAGATAGTTATAAGAGTCACCGGAAGCGGTTTTCTCTATAACATGGTGCGCATAATCGCCGGAACACTCATAGCGGTGGGACAGGGCAGGATAAGCCCCGATGCCATATCCGCCATGATAGAGGCCCGCGACCGACGCGCGGCAGGTCCCACAGCTCCCGCGAAGGGGCTGACGCAGGTCGGTATCCGTTATCCGTCTCCGGATACCCCTGCCAAAACTTAATATCAGGAGAGGTATCGAAGTGGTCACAACGAGCTGCACTCGAAATGCAGTAGCCGGGTTTCCGGCTCGAGGGTTCGAATCCCTTCCTCTCCGCACTTTTTTCAAGGTCGCCCGCCGGGCGACCTTTTTTTGCGCGCGATGTGGTAATATACCTTCAGATCGGAAGGATCACAATGATTTTTAAGGAGGTAAAAGATATGTGTAAGAATTTAACAGAGGTAGTATTTATCTTAGACAGAAGCGGTTCCATGAGAGGACTTGAGGCCGACACCATAGGAGGCTTCAACTCGATGATCGAGAAGCAGGCGAAGGAGGAGGGCGAGGCACTCATTTCCACGGTGCTCTTCGACGACAGGAGCGAGGTGCTCTACGACCGAGTTCCCGTGGGCAAGGTCGAGCCCATGAACGACAAGCAGTACTATGTGAGAGGCTGTACGGCTCTTCTTGACGCCGTGGGCGGCGCGGTGCACCATATATCCAATGTTCACAAGTATGCCCGCGAGGAGGATGTTCCCGAGAAGACGATCTTCATCATCACCACAGACGGCATGGAGAACGCCAGCAGGAAGTACAGCTACGACAGTGTGAAGAAGATGATCGAGGCGTCAAAGAGCGAGAAGGGCTGGGAGTTCATGTTCCTCGGCGCGAATATCGATGCCATCGAGGTGGCGGGCAGGTTCGGTATCGGCGCGGACAGGGCGGTGAACTACGAGTGCGACAGCGCGGGAACATCACTGAATTTCAAGGCGATGGCGTCTGCGATATCGGGCTTTCGCCGTGCAAAGACGGGCGCCGAGGTCGGATGCGCGATGGATGCATCCCTCGAAGAGGTCAGGGAGGATTACAAGAAGAGACACAAAAAATAGAGTCTGAGCATGAAACGGAAAAACCGGTGGAACAGCCGGTTTTTCTGCGCTGCCAGCGTGTGGTTTGCCATGAAGCGGTGCGATTATTGCTTTAAATGAAGTTGTGAAGTTTTTAGTGAAGTGTAGTGAAGTTCCACTTTACAACTTCACCGAAGATCATTATACTGAAGGTTCGGACGATTTGCGGAGCAGAATTACGCAAAGAGGGGAACAAGACCGGAGACTTTCGCCTTATATAGGCGGATACTTATACGAAGGCAGGTGAAGATATGCCCATTAAGATAATAAGAAGCAGTGAAAACAACATACCATGCTCTGTGGCCTCACAGGAGACGCTCAGAGCGTTTTACGGCGATATCCTTACGTCCTCACGCGCATGTGGCGAAAACAGCTCTGTGCTGCCCGTAGGGGCTGTGGAGGGGGCTTTTGATGCGCAGGAATGCCTGAGGACGGCCGCGGACGCGGCGGGAGAGTATTCGGCTTCTATGACTGTGGTGCTCGCGGTGTATGAGAAACCTGCGCACGACAGTGATGATCTTCGCGCCTCGTTGAGCGATTTTCTGAGCCGAAGGTCTGCACCGCCCGAACTCTGCGCGGCCGTGGCAGGCGCGGCAAATTCCTCTCACGCAGCTGCTCCCGAGCAGTGCTTTGCGGATGCTTTGGCAGAGAGCTCGCAGAAGGCGGTGAAGAAAAAGAAAAGCTTTGGTTTTTTCGGCGCTTCGGTGGCGCCAAGGGCCAAGGCAAAGCGAGAGGCCTCGGTCGCGGAGGAATGCGAGCCTGCCGAGGAGTGCCCGGAGGCTGTTTTTTCGGAAGGTGTGTTTAACTCATCGGGGCTTGATGAGAGGATGAAGCATCTGTCGGATACATTTTCGGAGTATCTTTTATACCTTATCGAGAGCCGCGGCATGGAGAACGCGGATGTATACAAAAGGGCGATAGTCGATAAGAAGACGTTCTCGAAGTTAAAGAACAATCCCGACTATCACCCTCAGA
>DGVE01000202.1 GCA_002395865.1 Lachnospiraceae bacterium UBA4292
GGTATCGTATATCCTCTTCTCCCACTCGGGGGCATCGGATTCGCTCATCTGTGAAAATGAAAGCACATTGTTGTAGAACAGATGGTAATAAACATCCTTTATCGATATGTAGATCGTATCGGGATCCACCATTTCGCTGTCCTTGTTAACAAGATGGATCAGTATGGTATCCGCGAGCTGCCTCTCGAGAAGCTTGTAGCAGGCAATGGTCAGGTCGTGGTCGATGGTCAGATAGACGTCATTTCCTATGAGCGCCTTATCCTCCGATATCACCTCTATGACCTTGCCGGTGCTGTCGAGATACATGGTCTTCTGGCCCTTCGTACCCGAGAGCTCAAACTCAAGCAGAGATTCGATGCCGCTCTTTCCCACGTAATCACCTGATGAATATGTGGGGTCGGTCTTCTGAAGCTGCGCCAGCTCATCGGGGTTCGCGAGACCTGTGTAACCTATAATGTGTGAAAAATACTCGCCGTCCGGATAGACTCTGATATGATCCTCCTCCACATCAACGCCCTTTAAGTCGGAAGTGTGCTCCAGTATGGTGGACATGGTGGTATCCTTTATGTTCGTGGCTATCTTGACAGAGATGTATTTTCTGTACAGATACTGCGAGAGCATGTATCGTATATTGCACACGAGAAGCTGATCTATGGAGTTGAGCACCTTTTGATCTCCGTTCTCATCGAGCCATTTGTCGAAGTAGTAATTCTTCTTCATGATCTCGATGGCCTGATCGGCCGTTATGTCCGAGGGATATTTGCCGCTCGCGTCATCGAGCTGGGACAGATTGATGCCGTAGATATCGCGCAGAAACTGCCTCTTTCGATTTTTGTCATCCGTTGTGTAAGCGTACTCTCCATCAGCGTTCATAGCGACCTCGATGGGTATGCTCATATTGATGGCCTCGCCGCACTCATCGAGAAGATGGATGAGCTGAAGGATCATCTCGTTCTTTTCTGCATTCTTCTCGTAGTAACCGATATCTTTAAGGGTCACCGAATAGACGAGCTGATCGTATGCGAGCAGCACGCCGTTTCTGTCATATATATTGCCCCTTACGGCGCCTGTGGAGACCGTGGTGAGGGACATCTGAGTGTAATCCGACTGATGTGATTCCGCCTCAAGTATCTGAAGCTGGAACAGTCTGACCACAAGCACCGCGAACATTACCGTGAATATCGCGGCTACAGGAAAAAGCCTTGAGCGAAAGAGCCTGCCGGCAAATTCCTTCAGAATATCCGATAATTCCTTAAGCAATCAGAGCTCTCCTTTCCTCGTAGGCCTCAAGTCTGTCGTTAAGATAATGCAACAGACCGTAAATAAAAAGCGCAAAGACGGTGCTGATGACCAGCTCCGGCAGTATGATGTCCTGAAAATAGACAGGAAGGCCCAGTCTTCCCCTCAGGACAAATCTGAACAAAAAGATATAGAAATGGTAGATGACCTCACATCCCATGCAGACAAAGAACGGCACGAATGGCGTATCTATGCTTATGTGCTGATTTAGCAGGCCGCAGCCGTAGCCGATATACATGTATATCATCCCGTAAAAGCCGAACACGCCCCCGCCCGTGAGGTCGAGAAGCAGTCCGGTCGCTGCGCCGAACAGCATGCCTGTATCCTGTCCGCGAAGTATGGCAACTGTAAAAGTGCACACCAGAAGCAGGTTGGGCGATGTGAAATACGGTATCATGGAGAATACTCCGGTCTGCAGAAAAAACGATGCAAGCAATATGAATACCAGACTGATTATAAGTATCATCTGTAGATATCCTTCTTCGTCCTGGTGATGACGAGCACATTTTCCATGTGCGCGAAATCGACCGCGGGTATGAGATGTCCGGACCTTGTGAGACCATTCGGATCATCTGTTATGTCGCAGGCATAGCCGATAAGTATGCCGGGAAGATATTTCGAGCTGGTCGATGAGGTGATTATTCTCTCGTATTCGGCCATCTTCGCGTCGATGCTTATGTGCATTATGCGAATATATCCCTCGCTCATCAGCTCCAGATCTCCGCTCACTATGCACATATCCCTTGTCGCGGAGGAAACAGCGCTGACATTCATATCGTCCTCTATGATCGTGCTGACGACGCTGCTGTTCTCGCTCACCTGTGTTACTATGCCGCACAGGCCGCTGCCCGCGAGCACGTTCATATCGACCTTTATTCCGTCGCGCGAGCCCTTGTCTATGGTAAATTCGGATATCCAGCCGTCGGAGCTTTTAGCTATAACGGTCGCGCCTGTCATGTCGTATTCTGCGTACTTATCCTTCAGTTCCATAAGAGTCCGAAGCTCGTCAAGTTCGTATTCATCCGCTCTGTAGTATTCGACCTTCAGCTTAAGAGCTTCATTTTCGGCCTTCAGGGCATCGATCTGCGCCTGCAGCTCCTGCGCGGTCGCCCCCCTCTCCTTCCTTTCCTCTCTCCTTTTTATTATGGAGCTGTAGGCGTTTCTGACAGGAGAAACGATGTAGAGAGCCGCGGACTTAATCGTGCCTATGCCGTCCCCCTTCGTATACGAGTATATGACGAAGGACAGCATGAAGATAGTAAGCAGGATAAGTATGTATTTGATCTTGACTACGATTCTTATCTTTTTCTTCATCGATCAATCCTTTATTACACCGGTCCGGTGAAGACTTACATATCTCCTGTCGCCGATGATCACATGGTCTAAAAGCCTGATATTCATTATCACGCCCAGACCGTATATCTTGTTGGTTATGTCGATATCATCCCTGCTGGGCGTCGGATCGCCGCTCGGATGATTGTGGACAAGTATTATGGATGCGGCATTCGCGTTCAGAGAGAATCGAAATACCTCCGCGGGCGATATCATGGACGCGCTCACGGTCCCGAGACTTATCATCTTCTCGCCTATGAGCGAGAGCTTGGTGTCGAAGGCGCATACCCACACCTGCTCCTGCCTCTCATGCCTGAGTCTCTCCATATAATAGTCCGCGATGTCATCCGGTGTCTGAAGTCTGGCACCGTGTCTTCTGCTCTGCTTTGCCAATCGTTTTGACAGCTCACAAATGCATGACAGCAGCACCGCCTTCACCTCGCCGATGCCCTTCACGGACTTCAGCTGCCCGATGCCCAGATCCATTATTCCCACCAGACTTCCGCCGCTGAGCGAAATCAGATCGCGCGCGATGTCCACCGGTGACCTGTCGGGGGTGCCGAGGCGGATGAATACAGCCATCAGCTCTTCATCGGACAATGCCTGCGGCCCCTCTTTCAAACATTTTTCGTAGGGCTTCACCTCGTCGGGAAGCTCACTGAATTTTGACATAGTTTACTCCGTTATTCTTCGTCCTCACCTATGTCGCTGTAGATCCCGTATTCCTCCTCGGTCTTTACCGGCACCACGCCGTTGTCATTCACCTCCTGAAGTGATTTCAGTATTCCGAATTTGGCATGCGCCCAGGTAAGTCCGCCCTGGAAATACAC
>DGVE01000012.1:0-2806 GCA_002395865.1 Lachnospiraceae bacterium UBA4292
AAGCAGCCGGAGACGACAAAGCAGCCGGAGACGACAAAGCAGCCGGAGACTACGAAACAACCTGAAACGACGAAGCAGCCTGAGACGACCAAACAGCCTGAGACCACTAAACAGCCCGAGACGACTGCGCAGGCGGAGACTACAGCTTATGCAGAGCCGCAGACCAGGGTGTTCGGGCAGAATCCGGAGGAGGATCTCGCGGCTGACCTGGTGAGGAAGAGCGGGGTTCTTGCGATAACGGCCGACAACACGAACTGCTGGCCAGGTCAGGACGGAAAGTACGTCAGACAGTATTCTCTCGTACTCAAGAATTCGGCCATAGTTGACGCGAATTACACAAAGGTCACGCTTAAGTTCAATAAGTCTGTGGAGCTTGAGCAGATATGGAACTGCAATTATTCCGGCAGCGGCGATACATATGTCCTGACATTTGACGGGGATTACAGCGGATGGAATTCGAGCATTGGACCCGGTCAGTCAAAGGAGATCGTGGGCTGCTGCTTTAAGTGCACAGAGGACTTTGCGCTTACGGATATTATCATCGAATGATACAAGAGGGTTTATGAAATACAATAAACGAGTTACACAGGGGGATTGCCATGGATGAGAAAAAAAGATTACAATTCCTGCTTTTATATGAGAGATTGACGAGTGCCCTCAATCAGCCTGGCGATGCGGATCGCGCTGAGGTCGTGGCCGTTCTATCCGAATTGTGTGAGCTTCTCAGAGTGTGCAAGGGAGTGACAGAGTTCTATAAGAGTCCGAGCGACGAAAAGATGGGACGCGGTGAAGTTCTCTGCGATGTGGACTATGACGGTCCATGCAAGATCATATGGCAAAAGCGCGTGGTCACAAAGAGCATGGCTGTAGTAAAAGGCACGATATACTCGACCCTCGATGAACCCGAACATACAAAGGAGGAGATTGATTGTATAGATAAGGTGGAGCGGGCTCTGCTGTGCATCATCGCCATGAACAGGCTCATTAATGCCATCGAGGAGCTCGGCTTTAATGACGAGGTGGGTTATCCGAATCTCAAGTCTTTTTACAGGAGAATAGAAAGATTCTACTCTGATGGGATCCTCAGCAAATATACGACCATAATGTTTAATCTGCGCCATTTCGGACTTATTAACGAGGATGTGGGGCGCGAGGCCGGTGACGTGGTCATGCGCAATTATGTGAGAATGATCGAGGCTATGATCGGCGGCGACGGGCTCGTGTGCAGAATGGGCGGAGATAATTTTGTCGCCATCTTCAGAGACGAATTTCTCGAGAGCGTGCTTGAGATCATGCGTGGAATACCGGTCGCTTACGACAAGGAGTCTCAAAGACGTGTTTTAGTAAGCTCCAGCACAGGAGTATTCCCCATACCTGACAATTATGTATATACTGATTCGGGCTCGGTCATGGATAAGCTCATTCCTGCAAGCAAGGCCGCAAGGCTCCTGGAGAATGATTTTATCATCTTCTACGATGAAAAGATAACGAAGTCGTTCGACAGGGCAAAGCGCATACAGATGCAGTTCCCGAGCGCTCTCAGGAACAGGGAGTTTAAGGTGTTCTACCAGCCGAAGGTCGATGTGAATACCGGAAGGATCGTAGGAGGCGAGGCGCTCTGCCGCTGGTTCCGTAACGGAAAGATCATCCCGCCCATGGATTTCATACCGATACTTGAGACGACGACCGAGATATGCAAGCTTGATTTCTACGTGCTCGACATGGTATGCCGCGACATCATGAGATGGCTTGCGGAGGGCCGCGAGGTCGTAAGGATCTCTGTCAATCTGTCGAGAAAGCACCTGCTCGATGTGGACCTGTTCGACCACATCCTCGAGGTGATCGACAGAAACAAGACGCCTCATAAGTATATAGAGATAGAGCTTACTGAGACCACGACGGACGTTGAGTTCCGTGATCTGAAGAGAGTAGTTAATGGGCTTCAGAATGAGGGCATAAGCACTTCGGTGGACGATTTCGGTATGGGTTATTCTTCACTGAACCTCATCAGGGAGATACCGTGGAACGTTCTAAAGATCGATAAATGCTTCCTTCCCGTGGATGTTGACAACACCGAGAGCGTCACCAGCATGATGTTCAAGCATGTTGTGTCGATGGCGAAGGATATAGGCCTCGAGTGTATAACCGAGGGTGTGGAGACTAAGGAGCAGGTGGAGCTACTTAAGTCGAATGACTGCTTCATAGCTCAGGGCTTCTTCTTCGACAAACCTCTTCCCGTGGAGGAGTTTGAGAAAAAGCTCGGGACCGTATACGAGATCGAATAAGAGATAAAGGATTAAGAAAATGTCGTCATTAGTTGCAAATGAATTTAAGGGTACGGGCGAGTATATCGCCGGTGAGGAACTGCTTTCCGCAGTAAATGTGGCCATCGCGCTCGAGAAGCCGCTTCTCGTAAAGGGCGAACCGGGCACTGGCAAGACGATGCTTGCTGAGGCAGTGGCCAAGGCTCTCGGAAAGCGTCTGATATCGTGGAATATCAAGTCCACCACGAAGGCGCAGGACGGCCTCTATGTGTATGATACCGTGCAGAGGCTCTACGACAGCCAGTTCGGCGGTGAAAATGTGGATGATATCGCTCACTATATCAAGCTCGGAAAGATGGGGGAGGCATTCAAATCCGAGGAGCAGGTGGTGCTTCTCATCGACGAGATAGACAAGGCCGATCTGGAGTTCCCGAATGACCTTCTCTGGGAGCTCGACAGGATGGAGTTCTACATACACGAGACGAAGGAGACGGTAAAGGCCAAGACAAGACCCATAGTCATCATCACCTCCAACGCGGAGA
>DGVE01000012.1:2867-3473 GCA_002395865.1 Lachnospiraceae bacterium UBA4292
ACGCGGAGAAGGAGCTTCCGGACGCGTTTCTGAGAAGATGCATATTCCACTATATCGAGTTTCCCACTCCCGAGCAGATGGAGGAGATAGTGAGGGCTCATTTCACGCAGCTCGACGATAATCTCCTCAAGGAGGCCATGGGAGTGTTCTACGACATCCGCAAGATGCGTGATGTGAGAAAGAAACCTGCCACGAGCGAGCTCATCGACTGGCTTCAGGCACTTCAGATGGGAGGCATCCCCATCGAGAAGATAAAGAAGGAGCTTCCCTTCGTAGGCGTCATAGTGAAGAAGGACGAGGACCTCGAGACCATACGCAAGAACAGGGCATACTGATGTTTACACCATTTTTCTATCTTCTTCGTGCGAAGGGCATAGATGTATCCAACACCCAGTGGCTCACCCTTATGCAGGCGCTCGATAAAGGCCTGTGCGGTGCGAGCCTCACGAATTTCTATTATCTGGCGCGGATGATAGTGGTCACAACAGAGACTGATTTCGACAAATACGATAAAGCGTTTTTAGAGTATTTTAAGGGTGTGCAGGCCAAGAACGCGCTTCCCGAGCAGTTTAAGCAGTGGCTTCAGACCGCGGATGACGATATAGA
>DGVE01000067.1 GCA_002395865.1 Lachnospiraceae bacterium UBA4292
CGATGCTCTACATGCCCGCCACGGCAATGCTGCATTATCAGGTGACATATTTCGGCAAAAGGATAAATCTGGAGCTCTTTCACGCGCTGTCCGATGGCACAGGCGCCATGGAGTTCCTGAATATAATAGTACTCGACTATCTGAAGCTTAAGTACCCGGGGAGGTTTACGGATGTGACCATTCACTCGGGAGCCTCCGCCAATGAGCTCAGTCAGGACAGCTTCAGACAGTTCTTCGGAGGTATCACTGGAACCGGACCGGCTCTGAAGCGAGCCTTCAGACCCGGAACTCTCAAGCTGCCGTTCGATCAGCTGCAGTTCTTCGAGATACATATGCCGGTGGCGCAGCTTCTGCCCATGGCGAGGAAGCTGGGGGTCTCGCTTACGAGCTTTTTCGGGGCACAGTGGATGATGGCGGTGCATGCAGAGATGCCTCCCAGAAAGAGAAAGCTTCCCGTCACGGTCACATTGCCCGTGAACCTGAGAAATTATTATCCCTCGCAGACCGCAAGGAATTTCTTTACGAATGTAAATGTGACCCATATTTTCGACAACGACATCACAGTGGATGAGCTCGCTGTGGAGTTCGATAAGTCGCTGAAAAGCCAGCTCACAGAGGATAATATAAAAAAGCTCATGGACGGCTTCGAGACGATCGAATACGTGGCACCGGTGCGCGCAACACCGCTTTTTATCAAGCAGATCGCCATGAGGCACGCGACCAGGATAGCAGACAGAAACGTGTCCGTGATACTGTCAAATCTCGGCGTACAGAACCCGCCGGAAGAGGTGGGCGAGTATGTGGAGAACTACAGCGCCTACTGCAGCTCGCAGAACCTGTTCTCTACCATGAGCAGCTACAAGGGAGAACTGACGCTCGGCGTATCGTCGCCGTTCGTGAACACCGGCGCGGTGAAGAACCTCGTGAGGACGCTGTCGGGCCTGGGCGTGGACATAACTGTATATGCTACGGAGGTGATCGTATGACTTGTCCGTATTGCAGGATAGAGGTCGGAGGAAGCCTGACTAAGTGCCCTCTGTGTCAGAGCAAGCTGCAGGGCGAGCCGGGGGAAGCTTATTTCCCGGGGCAGGAGACCTTGCAGAAGAAGTCGTTTATCTACAAGCTGCAGCTCTTCGGAGTCGCGGTCATCATAATAACGGGTCTGGGACTTGACTTCATGTTCGGTATAAGGATCGGTCCTTTTACCGAGCTGCACTGGAGCCTTCTCCTGGCTATGTGGCTCATTGTCATGGAAATAGAAGCCATCCGACAGTTCACCAGAGGCACAGGCTCCTCGAGAAAGCTGACGTTATCGGTGTTCATAATACTCTTTATGCTTACGATAACGTCATATTACTTCGGGATACTGTCCCTTACCCTTAACTGGATAGTTCCACTGACGCTCGTAGCCACCATGACAGCGAATTTCGTGCTTGCCATGCTCGATAAGCAGGGCAATACCATGGTCTACCTTCTCACGAATCTTCTGGTGGGCGCACTACCGCTCGGCGCCATATATTTCTGGAAGGGAGTCACGCCTGTGGCATGGATCATCTGCCTGCTGGTGAGCACCATACTGTTCGTGGGTGCGGTGATCTTCAAGGGAAGAGCGGTGGCGAAGGAGATGCAGAGAAGACTGAACGTCTGATGCGGCGCGTTATACCAACGGTTAAATGACAAAGCTGCTCCTGCGTGCTATCATACCTTCAGAATAACCATTCAGGAGGTGATAGTCATGGAGAAAATGCTTGTTACACAGGCGCTTGACGAGAGAGATCTTCTCGTCAAGAAGATAAGGGATAAGATATCCAAGGCGGGCTTCGTGGACACGGTAAAGCCCAACGAGGAGAAGGTATTTGACGCGAGAGTGACCCGTGAGGAGTTTGCAAAGAGTGCTCAGAGCGCCTACCAGCAGATACTCGATCTGATCGAGAGATTTCAGAAGATAGATGCGGCAATAGTTGCTTCAAATGCGGCCACAAGGATAAAGACCAGCTACGGCGAGATGACCGTTGCGGCTGCCATATCGCTTCGCAGCAGAATGAAGGGCACGGGCTCTTACGAGAACTCGGATTTTGAGCTTGCGCTTTCGAGCAGGCTTTCTTTCGAATACGACAGGAGAGTGTCTCTTGCCGACACGAAGAACAAGCAGCTTCAGGCCACTGCCGAAAATATGCGTCTGTCGATACTCGGCAAGGACAGCAAGGTGAAGGATGAGAAGCCTCTCGAGGTAGTCGAGGCGTATGTCCGCGAGAATACCACCGAGCTGGTAGATCCCCTCGATGTCCAGAAGAAGATCGCGCAGCTTAAGGAGAAGAGGGATACCCTTCTTTCCGAGCTTGACACGCAGATCAAGGTGTCCAACGCGACGACATTTATAGAGATCTGAAACTGACGGTATACCGAGCGGTCGGTATACCGTTTTTTGCCCGCAACACGAAAACCTCAAACCCGGTTCCCCTGTAACAGGGTCACGTTACAAGACGGTACTTTAAATACCAACAGTTGGAATAGCGAAGTGGGATCGCGCCAGATTATGGCTCTGGAGTTCACAGGTTCAAATCCTGTTTCCATACCCCTGTATTATGGGACAGCGGGCCGCGCTGATAAGCGGTCGCCTGAGTTTCAACGGTTAAGTATTTTCGGTAAACCGTTAACCGGTAACCTTCAACGGTATTTTTCTTTTTACTTGAATTTTCAACTGCTAACGTCCTGCAGACATAGCGATATGTTGAAATCCATGGTAAGGTTAATGGCGTCGAACCGGTTGGTCAGAGGTTATCCGCATGGCTGTGTTGCGGGCTTTTTTTGTTTGGAGGTGAATGACTATGAGAAAATTGGCAAGTATACAGAGAATATGGAAGATCGAGCCCATAGAAGGGGCCGACAGAATAGAGCTGGCATTCGTACTCGGATGGCAGTGCGTAGTAAACAAGGGTCAGTTTAAGCCGATGGACCCGGCAGTTTATTTTGAGATCGACAGCTTTCTCCCTTTACGTGATGAGTTCGAATTCATGCGAAGCACCAGCTACAAAAAGTCGGATATCTTAGGAGAGGGCTTCAGACTGAAGACTATGAAGTTCAGGGGACAGATATCCCAGGGACTTTTGCTTCCGGTGAATGTTTTCACCGAAATACCTGCGGGAGCGGATATCGGTACGGATGTTACGGAACTTCTGGGTGTAAGAAAGTGGGAGATCGAAGAGAGAATAACAACAGGCGGTACGACAATAGGAAATTTGCCCTACGACGTGCCTCACACTGATGAGACCAGAGTTCAGGCCGAGCCGGAGCTGATAGAGGAATTTGCAGGACTGGAGTATTACATAAGCACGAAGATGGACGGTTCTTCGCATTCCGTATCCATTGACGAGAACGGATTTCACGTAACGGGACATAATTACGAGTACAAGGATGACGGAAAGAGTGCTTTTTATGAACTTATAAAGAGCATGGAACTTGAGCCGAAGATGCGAAGCTACTTTACAGATAATGGAATGAGTGCGCTGACGATACAAGGTGAGCTTTGCGCTCCGGGTATTCAGAAGAACAGGCTAAAACTTGCAGCTCCCGAGTGGTATGTATTTAACGTACGAATCGACGGAAAGCGCATGGGCCTGAAGAAACTCATTGAAGTATGTAAAGACCTTGGCTTGCAGACTGTTCCTATCGAGGAGGTAGGTACGGATCTGCCCTCTAAATATCCTACCGTTGAGGCGCTTCTCAAAAGGGCGGACGGTGAGTATCCGAGGGGCGGAAAAAAGGAGGGTATAGTAATAAGACCGACAGAGCCTGTTTTTTCTGTAAGGATTAGTGCCGCATTGTCCATGAAGGTTGTCAGCAATAAGTATCTGATAAAGAATGAGGAGTAGGAAATACAGAAGACTCCGGTGATAGGAGGTGATGCACCGTGATCTATTATATAAGTGACCTTCATTTCGGACACACGAATGTGATATTCTTCGACAAGAGGCCTTTTAAGGACAGGGACGAGATGGACAGGGTCCTCATGGAGAACTGGAACAGCCGCGTGGGTGATGACGACACGGTGTATATAGTGGGTGATCTCTGCTACAGAAGTGCGCACTACGCTGACTGGTATCTGAAGCAGCTTAAGGGACACAAGATTCTGATACTGGGCAATCACGACGGGCCGATACTTAAAGATCCGGAGGCACTGGCTCTGCTCGATGGAGTGGAGAAGATGATGGATGTAAATGACTGCGAAAAGACAGTGACCCTTTGCCATTATCCGATAGCTGAATGGAATTCGTATTTTCACGGCTCGTGGCATGTCTTCGGGCATATCCACAACAGTAAGAACGAGAGCTACGAGTTCATGAAGAAGAAGCGACACGCGTTGAACGCGGGCTGCATGATAAACAACTACATGCCGGTGACCTTCGAGGAACTGATCAGAAACAATGAGCGGTTCAGGGGAGCACAGGAGGTCGTGAGAGATTTTGAAGGCGCGCCGGGGAAGAGGTAGGCTATGTGAAAGAGCAGGCAATGGTTTGTTGTCTGTTCTTTTTTACTGAAAAAAGTATATGTTTAAGAGTGTTTTTCTTGATGATCGTCGGGCCTTATGCTATGATTATTTTATTAAAACAGACTTTCATGGAAATTGCAATTTGGTACGTACCTAAGGAGATTACGAATGAGTGAGGAAATCTTCGACATAAAGAGATTCGACCAATACCGAGAGGACAACCGCCTTGAGGTCAAGAAATGTGAAGGCGGCCTTCCAGCCAGCCTATGGGAGAGCTATTCTGCCATGGCAAATTGCTATGGCGGAGTTATCATCATTGGTGTGGGCGAAAGAAATGACGGAAGCTTCTACACCACGGGTCTGCAGGACGCCGCAGGGCTAAAGAAGGTGTTCTGGGATACCATTAACAGCCGCAGTAAGGTCAATATAAATCTTCTGATGGACGAAGATGTGAAGACATATGAGCTGAACGGTGACGTCATTTTGGTAATCAATGTTCCCCGTGCAAGGCGTGATCAGAGACCGGTATATATCAACAACGATATATGGAACGGAACCTATCGCAGAAACTGGGAGGGAGACTATCACTGTACAAAGTCGGAGATCAGATCCATGCTCCGTGATGAGCCGGAAGATACCATGGATATGATAGTCCTTGAAGACTATACGCTTAAGGAACTCAGCGATGAAACAGTGCAGGCATATCGCAATTACTTCAGTGCCGTGAAACCGGGGCATGTGTGGGAAAATCTGCCAAAAGAGGAATTCGTTGAAAAAATCGGTGCCGCCGGCAGACTGAAGAACGGAGAACTAAGACCGACTGTTGCGGGGCTTTTAATGTTCGGCGAGGAGTATAGGATCGTAAGCTATTTTCCCACCTATTTCCTTGATTACAGAGAGGTGCTT
>DGVE01000102.1:0-2723 GCA_002395865.1 Lachnospiraceae bacterium UBA4292
TCTAATAGCAGACGTCCGTCACATGAGCAAAAACCGATGCCTTTGGCGAGGTTTTTGTGAATGCGATGGACGGGTGCTGAATAGTTACTATATAAAGGCGGTGCCTTATGGAGTTTTCGTTGATTTTTCTCCTGATATCGGGAGCTATAATAATACTGGATCTCACCATAGCGGTCGAGATATTCTTTCACAGGGAGAACAGCTACAACAAGTATCTGGGCCTGGCCTGCGTTTTCGCGGCAATGATGCAGATGACCTATCTGGTCAGCGCATTCTCGTCGAACTATCGCATAGTGTCGGCTACGACCTCGGTATATCTTGTCTGTTCTGCGTTCACTCTGATATTCTGCGTCTATTTCATGGCAAATTTCACCAGTCTTGACATGAAGAAGCCGGAGAAATATTTTAACTGGCTTTTTGAGCTTTTGATAATGGCTGACGCGGTGGCGCTCTTTATAAACGCCTGCGGATTAGAGATAGCCGTCACGTATTTCTACACACCCGGGCCCGGCCCGGATTACGCTCTCAGGATGGGTACTCTGGGAAATGTCCACACGGTTCTGGTGTACTTTATAGCCCTCTATCTCATAGGCATCGTTCTGAGACGTATGCTTTCGATACCGAAGTATTACCGCAAGGCATATTATCTGTTCACATGCTCCATCGTTATGCTTCTTGTGTTCAACCTCGTTTTTCTCATGTTCAAGAACGTCAGATATGATTTCTCTATATGGGGTTATTCGGGCGTGTCGGCCGGACTATACTATGTGGCATTCAAGTGGGCAAAGGGAAGCTATATAAGCGGCATCAAGAATAATATCTTCGACATGCTCGACCACGGACTTGTCATGTTCGACTTCCAGAACAGGCTGACTCTGTGCAATGAAAAGGCTAAGCAGCAATACCCTGATGTGGATTTTGACAATATAAGCTTCGATGAGTTTCTCGAGAGAGGACGTATAAATATCGACCCGCAGTACAGGGACGTGAGCTTCTCCTTTCAGTGCTACAACGGAAACAACAAGTATAAATGCGACTACCGCGTCATGATAGGTGAGCAGAGCGAGATACTCGGAAGGATATTCGACTTCTCTGACGAGAGCTACAGCATCGATATGCTTACAGAGTTCACATACCTGGGCGCCTTTCTGGAGAGTGTGGACAGGGACTCAAGCTTCCTTCCGACGCCTCTTACGGTCACAGTCTTCGACATCTCGCGTCTGTCCGAAATCAATAAAAACAGCGGCAGAACGGCCGGAGACCTGCTTATCAAGCAGCTGGCGGGCAGGATAAGAACTGTGTTCCCTCCCGGAACGTTTTTCCTGAGGGGCGAGGAGGCCGACCTGATAGCTCTCTCGCATAACGAGAAGGAGGAGAAGATAAGGGAACGCATAGATAAGTTGCGCGAGGGTTTCTCGGGGAGCTTCCAGTACGCGATAAGCAGGACAGACAGGGCCCAGAACCTTATGTCGGCGATAGATTCGGCGGAGAAGGCCATCAATTCCAAAAAGCTTCTGGACGACAAGTCCAGGCATTCGGACAGCATAAAATCGCTTCTTCAGGCGCTCGAGGCCTGCGACACCGACACAGAGGATCACGTTGTCAGGACACAGAGGATGGGCTATGAGCTGGGCAGGCGCATAGGACTGAGCGATGTACAGCAGAGCCAGCTCTCGCTGCTTTGCATACTTCACGACATAGGCAAGATCGCCATCCCGCTCGAGGTACTCAACAAGCCGGGCAAGCTGACTGATGAAGAGTGGACGATCATGAAATATCATGTCGAGAAGGGATATCAGATCGCCATGAGCTCAAAGGAACTCGAGGGCATAGCCGACATGATCAGACACCATCATGAGAGATGGGACGGAAAGGGCTACCCCGACGGACTGGCCGGGGAGGATATACCGCTTCTCTCTAGGATCGTTTCCGTGGTGGATTCCTACGATGCCATGATAAACGACAGAGTCTACAGACCCGCTCTTTCGGCGCGTGTGGCGCAGGAGGAGCTAAAGAGATGCTCCGGAACACAGTTCGACCCGAACATCGTGAGGGAGTATCTGGCCATGCTCGCGGAGCCGGATTTCGCGCGTGAGACGGAGGCTCAGATACAGATGGTCGAGGCCAGAAAGAGAAAGCAGGCCGAGGCGGAGGCGGCTTCGAAGGTTGATGTTACAGCTTTTGCCAACCGCATCCACAGTGTGGATTTTTCGAGATATATTCTCGACAGTAAGCTAAACGTCATCACGGCTGATGATGCGTTTACGGAGATCACGGGATTTACCAGGGAGGATATAAAGGCGGGCATCGTCAATCAGGTGGGCCTTGTCCCGGAGGATGACAGGGATGAATATGCCGCCATGGTGGCGAAGAGTCAGAAGTCGGGCATGGGTTTTTACGTGCATGATATATTGAAGAAGGATGGCAGTGTGATCAGCGTGTACTGCTTCGGTAAGGAGTATTTCGACTCCGTATCGAAGGAGAAGAGGACTGAGATAGTCATTACGCCTGCGAAGGAAAGCTGAAGATGAGACGAAACAGGATATATGGAATGATAGGCGCAGCGCTGATGCTGTGCTCGTGCGCGAACGGAGCTGATACGACAGGCAGCAGTGCTCAAGCCGATACACAGCCGGTCACGGCGCAGGAACAGACACAGCAGGAGGCCACGGAGCCGGTTACGCAGGCTCCCGATACGAAAGAGCCTGCCTCGCAGGAGCCGG
>DGVE01000102.1:2755-4178 GCA_002395865.1 Lachnospiraceae bacterium UBA4292
CAGGAGCCGGTAAAGCCCGATAATGATCCGCAGCCGGTATTCGTGCTCCCGCCGGAGGCCAGAGCAACTCAGTATGTAAACAGGGACGTTGCGACCGCGGAGGTGGAGCATACGCCTGTGAAGAACCAGGGACTCGTGTTCTCACATGAGAGCGGCTGCTACGGCGACGCATTTCTACTCACGATAGAGGCCGGAGGAAAGATATATTTTACACTCGACGGCTCGGATCCCGAGACCAGCGAGAACCTGTATGCGTACATCGAGCCCATAGTCATATACGACCGTTCTGGCGATGAAAATGTGGTATCCGCCGTGGATCCAGATCTGTTCGATACCGCCAACGGCGAGTACAACAAAAAGACAGGCGAATCCACCAGCCGTATCGATCCTCCGAAGACGGAGGATGTGGACAAGTGTACAGTCATCCGCGCCATGTATGTGGATGACAAAGGCAATATAAAGGGCAAGGCGTCCAAGACCTATTTCGTTGGGGATATGGCAGAGCACATACCCGGTATCACAGAGGGCGTGGCGGCTGCAGGCTATGGCCTCGCCATCGTGTCCATTTCCATGGATTTTGAGGACCTGTTCGATTATGAGACAGGTATCTACATCAAGGGCAAGGTGTTCGACGATAATTTCGAGAACAGTCTGGGCGGCAACAAGTATGTGAATCCGGACGACTTCAGAAAGTATCCCGCGAACTATAACCAGCGCGGCAGGGAGTGGGAGCGAGAGGCTTATATCACGATCCTCGAGAGCGACGGATCGACCACAGAGCCGGTGATATCGCAGCTTGCCGGCATCAGGATACAGGGAAACTACTCCAGAAGCGATCTCATGAAGGGCTTCAGGCTCTACGCGAGAAACTCCTACGGCAAGAATAGATTTGAGTACGCGATATTCGGTGACGATCTAAAGGACGCGAAGGGCGTGACCATCGACAGCTTCAAGACACTGACTTTAAGAAACGGCGGAAACGGCGCTTTCGCGAACAAATTCGCGGACACCTACTGGCAGTATCTGGTGGCCGGGACCAATGACGTGTCCACGCTGCATTCAAGGCCCGCCATCGTGTACTTAAACGGCGAGTACTGGGGATATTATGTGCTTCAGGAGGATTTCCAGCAGGAATACTCCGAGGATCACTACTATGTGAACGCGGACGATGTGGTCGCATACAAGGGTGATGCCGAGACCTACGCCATAGGTTACAAGCTGGATCTGGGTGCTCTGCCGGAGGGCGAGACCGACGTGGACTATTATCTGAAGGACCTGGAGGCTGCGCTCAAGCCTTACAAGAAGATGACATCCATCACGGATGAGGACTACGAAAAGCTCTGCGAGCTGGTGGATCCGGTAAGCTTCCGCGACTACTTCGCCATAGAGATATGGGTGAACAACAAGTGGGACTGGCCCGGCA
>DGVE01000063.1 GCA_002395865.1 Lachnospiraceae bacterium UBA4292
AAAAGGGAGCCAATTACTTTGGACTGTGTCCCTTCCACAATGAGAAATCCGGTTCTTTTTCCGTTTCACAGAGCAAGCAGATCTTTCACTGCTTTGGCTGCGGAGCCGGTGGCAACGTGATCAGCTTTTTGATGAAATATGACAACTTAACATTTACGGAAGCTCTGACGCAGCTTGCCGAAAGAGCAGGAGTCAAGCTCCCGGAGGAGGACAATTCTCCTCAGGCAAGGGCTATGAGAGATAAGAGGCAGATGCTCCTTGATATCAACAGAGAGGCTGCCTAGTATTATTACAGGAATTTAAGGTCCAAAAGCGGCGAAAAGGGCATGGAATACTTTAGAGGAAGAGAGCTTTCCGATGAAACCATGAAGCACTTTGGACTGGGATACGCCAATGTTACATCAGACGATCTGGTTAAGTACCTTCGCCAGATGGGATTTGAGGATTCACTGATAATTGAGGCGGGACTTGCTTCCTTTGATGAGCAGAGAGGAACACATGATAAGTTCTGGAACAGGGTAATGTTTCCGATATCTGATGCTCAGGGCAAGGTAATAGGCTTTGGCGGAAGAGTCATGGGAGATGGCAAGCCCAAGTACTTAAACTCTCCTGAGACAGCCATATTTGATAAGAGCCGTAACCTCTTTGGCCTTAATTATGCCAAGAGTTCAAGAGCGGGTTATATGATAATCTGCGAGGGATATATGGATGTCATAGCCATGCATCAGGCAGGCTTTGACATGGCGGTTGCATCCCTTGGAACGGCATTTACCATGGGACAGGCCATGATCCTTAAGAGATATACCGATACGGTAGTACTCTCATACGATAGTGATGAGGCCGGAACCAAGGCAGCTCTTCGAGGAATCGGTATTCTTAAGGAAGTGGGACTTAAGGGCAAGGTGTTAGACCTAAGGCCCTACAAGGACCCGGACGAGTTCATCAAGAACCTTGGTGCGCAGGAGTACGAAAAACGTATCGAGGCCGCAAATAACGCATTTTTATTTGACGTGGGATGTCTCCGTGAGAACTTCGATCTGAACGATCCCGACGAAAAGACCGATTTCATAAATCAGACCGCAAGTAAGCTGGCTCTCTTCTCTGACGAGGTGGAGAGAAACAACTACATCGAGGCCGTCTCCAGAGAGTTTTCCATCGATTACCAGCTCCTGAAGCGCAAGGTGAATTCCATAGGCGCGGGCAAGGGCTTCGGAGAGGAAATGTCTGGTGAAGAGCCTGAATACGTGCACAAAAAGCCAAAAAAGGCCGAGGCTGCGGACCGCTCGGAGATCATGCTTCTCGGATGGATGTGCGATGATATAGAGATATACAGGAAGGTGAAGGAGTATCTGAGCCCCGATGATTTCACCGAGGGAATATGCAGGGATGTGGCCTCGATGGCATTTTCCATGGCAGAGGCCGATGGCAGGATCAACAGCGCCCGCATCATGAACAGTTATTTAGACGATGAGGAAGGCGCAAGAAGGGTCAGCGAGATGTTTTCGGAGACACTTCCGGAGAACCTTCCACCTGCGGATAAATCAAAGGCGGTCACGCAGGCGCTTAAGTCGGTGCTCGAAAAGAGCATGAAGCACAGGATAATGGATCTTGGCGAAAAGGTGCGCATGAAGCAGCTGCTGGGCTCGCTTAAGATCGAATTCAAATGATATGATCTCAGAAAGACTAAAGACGGTGGCGCAGCTGGCCGGTCACGGTGACACTGCAGCCGATATAGGAACCGATCACGGTTTTGTGGCAGTGGAGCTGGTAGAAAGCGGATGCTTTAAAAGAGCTATCGCTGCGGATATAAACGAGGGACCGCTTTTAAAGGCGAAGAAGAATATAGAAAAAGCAGGGCTTTCGGATAGAATCGAAACCGTACTCTCGGACGGCGCCTGCGAGCTTGTACCGGGCAGACAGGACGTGATAATAGTATGCGGGATGGGTGGCGAGCTCGTAAGGCATATCATGGAAGAGGGCGAGGCGGTCTTCAGAAGCGCAAAAAGGATCGTCCTCGGGCCACAGTCGCAGGTGGCTGATCTCAGGCGTTTTCTCGTGTCCCGGAAATATCGCACGCTCTGTGAGAAGATGGTATACGATCAGGGCAAATACTATTTCCTCATGAGTTTGGTTTACGACAGCAGCACATCGGATGCATTGACAGATGTTCAGGCAGAGTTCGGAAGAGAGCTTCTTATAAACCGCGATGAAGTATTGTATAAATATCTGCTGCGTGAAAGAGAGATAGCCCGGGGAGTTCTTCTGAGGATTCCCGAAGGCAATGAAGACAGAACGAAATGTATCGACAGACTGAAGCTTATAGAGGAGGCGATGGAATATTATGATCAAACTGGTGATTGAAGGTACCGATTATCTGGTTGAGGAAGGCACTACATATCTGGATGTAGCCAGAAGATTCGGCAAGAATTCGGGGGATGAGATCATGCTCTGCCTCCACGGAAACAGGCTGAGAGAGCTCTCACACAGGGTATTCGAGGGCGGGGAGATAAGATTTATAACCGCTGCCGAGAACTGCGGTTCGCAGACCTACAAAAGGACTGCTGTCATGGTGTTCATCAAGTCAGTCCTCGATGTGGTGGGCCGCGAAAACGTGAAGGAGACCTTCGTCGATTTCTCCATCAGCAAGGGATACTATATCGAGATCAAGGGCGAGCTTACTCTTGACGATGAACTGGTGACGAAGATCGATGAGAGGATGCACGAGATAGCCGAAGCCGACATACAGATAAACAAGCGGACGATCGATGTCAGCGACGCCATGGACATCTTCAGGGCGCAGGGCATGGACTGCAAGGAGAGGCTGTTCCGCTACCGCATGAGCTCCCGTGTAAATGTATACGAGCTCGACGGTTATTACGACTATTTCTACGGCTACATGCTTCCCTCTACCGGATATGTGAAATACTATTCGCTGCACCGCTACGGAAACGGTGTGGTACTGCAGTTCCCCGACGGAGCGCAGACCCGCATGCCCGCGGAGTTCATGCCGCAGCACAAGGTAACAAGAAAGCTTCTCGAGACCGCAAGATGGAACGAGGCGCAGAATGTGCGCTGCGTGGCTGACTTAAACGACAGGATAGTGGATAAGTCGGTAAATGACCTCATACTCATACAGGAAGCTCATCAGAACCAGGAGCTCGCCAACATCGCATCCATGATAAAGGACCGCGGCAATATCAAATTCATAATGATAGCGGGTCCCTCATCGTCCGGCAAAACATCCTTCTCGCACAGGCTCTCGATACACCTTCGCGCAAACGGCTACATACCTCACCCCATCGGTGTGGACGATTATTTTGTGGACAGAGAGCACACCCCGAGGGATGAGAACGGCGAGTACAATTTCGAGGATATAGAGTGCATAGACAGGAAATGCTTCAACAATGATATGAGCAGACTGCTATCTGGCGAGAAGGTGGAGATGCCTCATTTCGATTTTGCGACCGGTCAGAGGGTGTACAGGGGCGATTATCTTCAGCTCGGTGAGGAGGATATACTTATCATCGAGGGCATACATTGCTTAAACCCCGCACTGTATCCCGAGCTGCCGCAGGAGAGAATGTTCAAGATATACATAAGCGCTCTTACTCAGCTGAATGTGGACGAACACAACCGCGTATCCACCACCGACGGAAGACTGATAAGGCGAATGGCCAGGGACGCCGCCAAAAGATCGATCAGCGCCACTGAGACGATACAGCGCTGGGCAAGCGTAAGGCGCGGCGAGGAGAATAATATATTCCCCTTCCAGGAGACAGCGGATGTGATATTCAATTCTGCTCTGTGCTATGAGCTTCCCGTGCTCAAGACCTACGCTCAGCCGCTTCTGTTCTCCGTGCCGGCGGATTCGAAGGAATATCTTGAGGCGAAGAGACTGCTCAAGTTCCTCGACTATTTCCTGACCATCCCTGCAGATAATATACCCAGAGATTCGATACTCAGGGAGTTCATCGGAGGAAGTATATTCCCTGTGTAGCTCAGCCAACGACATAAAGGAAAGTACATGTTAAAGTTTATTATCGGACCGGCCATGTCCGGCAAAACAGAATATATATCCGATCTTATCTTGAAGGAAGCCGACAGGAGACCCGATGAGGGTTTCCTGTTTGTCGTTCCCGAGCAGGCAACACTTATAAATCAGCAGGCCCTCATCGCAAGACAGAAGAGAGGAGTACTGTTCAACATCGATGTTCTGAGCATCACCAGACTCGCCCACAGGCTCTTCGAGGAGCAGGGCATAGTTCTGCCTCAGGTGATCGACGAGCTCGGAAAGACCATGCTCATACGCAAGGCGCTCTATGAGTGTGAGGAGGAGCTGACGGTATTTCGTACAAGCATAAGAAGACGCGGCTTTGCGGATAAGATCAAGAAAACGCTCACTGAGCTGGACCGCTACAATGTGTCCGAGGCAGCTCTTATGTCCGCATATGATATGACCCCTTCAGTAAAGCAGTTAAAGGGCAAGCTCCATGACATTATGGTCATCAGGAGGACGTTTCTTAAGCTTCTCGGGGACAGGTTCATAACGGGCGAGATGCTGCTTTACGAGATGATAAAAGCCATACCAAACAGCAGGATGCTGAAAAACAGCACTGTGGTCATCGACGGCTTCGGAACACTTACAGCGCTTCAGCAAAACGTCATGAGAATGCTTTTTGCGACATGCCGCGATGTCTACTGTGTGCTTACTATAACGAGGGAAGGTCTTAAGGATGGCAGTCCCTCCGCGCTCTTTGCGCCCTCAAAGGAGACATATGATTCGTATGTATCCATGGCCGCCGAGGACGGCGTGGAGATCGGTGAGACGTACTATTCGGATGAAACGGCTGATAACTACGGCAACAGAGCCCTTTATCTTCTCAGAAACTCTTTTGAAGGCCTTAAGAAGGATTCGATCAAGAACTGCGCCAATATATATGCCACGGAAGCTCACAGTCCAGAGGATGAGGTGGTGCTGCTCACGGGAAAAGTGCTTGAGCTGGTTCGAGAGAAGAACTACAGATATTCGGATATAGCTGTGTACACATCGGGCGCGCAGGAGTACAAGGATCTCATCGAGAGGTACTTCAGAGCCGCCGGTATCAGATGCTTTATCGATAACAGGAGAAGCATAGAAAATACTATTCCGGTAAGAGCCGTAAATGCGGCTCTGTCAGCTGTTTCTTCATCCTTCTCGGCAGATTCGGTCATGGCCTATTTAAGAAGCGGTATAACGGATGAAACAAAGAACATTGATATGATCGACAACTATGTTCTCGCAAGGGGCATCCGTTCGAAAAAGGGCTTCACACAGGACTGGATGAAGACCACCGAGCTTATCGATGAAAAAACATTATCAGAGATCAATTCCTGCAAGAATGAGCTCCTTAAACCGCTTCTTACTCTTTCAGAGGCGTTAAAGGACGCAAAGGGCAGCTCATCGGATAAGGCCTCGGCCATAAAAGCATTTCTTACAGAGATCTGTATAGATGAAATATGCGCAAAAAAAGCATCATATCTGAACGATCAGGGCTACGAGGAGCTGGCGCAGGAATACTCGCAGGCGATGGTCGGTGTGGATTATGTTCTGGAACAGTTCATAAGTGTACTGGACGGCGAGAAGATATCCAACGACGAGCTTGCCGATATGCTGACGACCGGTTTTCAGAGCGTAAAGGTGGGTATAGTTCCTCCGGTACTCGACGCGGTCATCGTGGCGGACCCGGTCAGAAGCCGCATGTCGTCCAAGAAGGCTGTGTTCGTAGTCGGTATGGATGAGGCTTCATTTCCCGGGGATAAGCAGGAGGACGATATACTCGGCGACGCCGACAGGGATGCACTTGGAGCGCTTCAGGTAAGTCTTGCGCATACTTCGAAGACGGAGAATTACAACAGTCAGTACTTTATGTACAGGATGTTCACGTGCGCCACTCATGAGCTTTATATGTCATATTCGGCTGCAGGCTCCGACAGTAAGCTGCAGCACGCCTGCTATTATCTGAAGAAGATAACTGAGGCCTTCTCCGGGCTGCCTTCATGCTCTGATACCGACAGAATATATGACAGGAAGCAGGGACTCATAAAGCTTGCGAGAGGGGAGATAAAGGATAAAAAGGAGGAGGCTGCTCTCAAAGCCTTTTTTGAGGACGACGAGTACAGCGTATATCTGGACAAGATCGATCTTGGCGTAAAATACGGTGCAAGATATAAGGCCCTCGATAAAAATGTCGCCAGAGAGCTCTTCGTGCCCGAGGGAGTCATTTCCGCGTCGAGACTTGAGTCCTTCGCAAGCTGCCGCATGGCATACTTCCTCGGCTACGGTCTCGAGCTGGAGAAGAGAAAGATATGGCAGCTGATGCAGATGGATATCGGTACGCTCTGCCATAAGATACTCGAAAAGATCACCGATGAGATCATGCTCACAGGCTCGGACTATTCAGCTCTGGCGGACGGTCAGACGCGTGAATATATAGAAAGAGCGATCAAAAACTGCGAGAAGAGGGGGGAGCTGGAGATATTTTCGGATCTGGCAAGAAACAGATTTTTAAAGGAGCAGATCCTGTCCATGCTCGACATCAATCTCCGGATCATAGCCGCACAGATAAATGCGGGCGATTTTCTGCCGGACAGGGCGGAGCACTGCTTTGACAGATCGACAAAAAATGCGATAAGAGTCGACGGCTTCGACGATATATGGGTAATTGGCAAGGCCGACCGTGGG
>DGVE01000060.1:0-4029 GCA_002395865.1 Lachnospiraceae bacterium UBA4292
GATGGGCGGGTGCTGAATAGTTACTCTTAATATTCATAATTCACATCCAGCCACTTTGCGTGGTTGAATGGCCAGTAGGTGAACAGGGCCTTGCCTAGAATCCGGTCCCTGGGGACGGTCTTGTTCTTCCAGAGGCGGGAGTCGTTGGAATTGTTGCGGTGGTCACCCATCATGAAGTACTCGCCCTCGGGGATGGTAAAGGGACCGAAGTTGCGACCCGCGCCGCCCGTTAAGTAGATCTCGTCGAGATAGGGCTCCTCGAGGGGCTCGGTTGAGCCGTTGATGTAGATGCGGTTGTTTATGACCCGTATGGTCTCGCCGGGCAGACCGACCACACGCTTGATGAAGATGGTATCGCCTGTCTCATCGTCCGGGTATTTGAAGATGATTATGTCGCCGCGCTCGGGCTCGGAGAAGAGAAAGGAGAGCCGACTGCCGATGACTCTGTCCTTGGGGATGATGGTGTCCATCATGGAGCCCGTGGGGACGTTGCAGTTTACTATTATGAAATTCGTGATAAGGAAGGCGAGCACGAACGCAAGGGCGATTGTCTTCGCATAGCTCCATATCTCTTCCTGAAGTGTGGGCTTTTTTTTCTCTGGATCAGTCTCCGGAGCACCGCCTTCATCCGTCTCGGTCGTCTCTTCGATCGCGCCGATCTCTATATCCGCCTCAATGGGGGCGGTGTTTTTTTCTTCTTCCATGGTATTCTCCGTAAAAAAGGATTCACCGTATCATAACACAGCTTTTATGAAATGTAAATGCCGTGAAAGGTGCAGGCTTGAAAAAGATTCGCCGATAGGCTATAATCACAGGAGATTTCCGAAAGCGGAGGTGCAAAGTGGATCTTAGTAAAGAGGCAATGGCCTTTCGACTGAAGCATTATGGGGAGATAGCGCAGATAGGAGTGCGCCGTGTGATCGAGTTGCCTAAGAGGGCGAAGAGATTTACACAGATATATGACGAGTACGGCGGAGCATATTTCGCGAAGAGGACGATGTTTCGCGCAGGGGCGCATATAAAGAAGAACCCCTACATAGATTATGAGACATTTCTTAAGCTGAACGAGCTTCCGGAGAAGTATCTCCAGCACCAGAGAGAGTACGGCATAACCTGCGATAAGCTTTTCGTGGTCTACATATGTACCGATGAGGCGGGGCAGGAGGAAAGGGGCAGAAGCCTCGAAAGCATTAATAACCAGACTCTTCCGCCTGTAAAGGTTTTTATAGGGAGTATGGGCTTAATGAAGGAGCGGGTGAGAGATTTCGTGCGGGATACCTATGCGGACATAGAGGACCGCGTATACGTTCTCAAGCTCCGTGCTGGCGATGAACTGACAAGCGATTTCTTTTACAGATGCGCGAGAAAGCTGGAGCAGGAGGCGTGTGACATACTCTATACCGATCACGATGAGAGGCCCTCGCATGACTGTGCTCCGTCCGATATAAAGCCCAAGCTCAAGCCTGACTATTCCATGGAGTACCTGTGCTCGAGCTACTATATCGGTCCGTCTTATGTGAGCTCATACGCATACTGGGAGCGCTTTTGCGACGAGATGTGCGAGAGCGATGAGATGTTCATCATGAGCTGTGCCTGCGCGGGGGCCGCGTTCTCGCATATACACAGAGTGCTCTACTACGGAGGAATGTATGGCAATAAGAGGTCGGCGGATACAAAGGATCGCATAGAGGCGCTGATAAAGAAAATGTATTACGAGCCCGGTATCACGGATATATGCGTGGGAGAGGGCTACGGAGATGTGAGGACGGTGAGTCTTAAGTGGGATGAGAGGAGAAAGGTCTCCGTCATCATCCCGAATATGAACCATGCCGACGATCTGGATAAATGTCTGCGCTCCCTCGCGAAGCAGACGATTATAGATGACCTCGAGATAATAATAGCCGAGAACAACAGCAATCTCGTGCAGACCTTTGCGTACTACAGCTGGCTCACCGGCGGCGATGAGACCGTACACATAAAGAATCTGAACGTGGACCCTGCCATGAGGGAAAGGCTGAAAGGTCACGTTCGGATCGTGGAGTGGAAGGGCGGAGAGTTCAATTACTCATCGATCAATAATTTTGCCGCCGAAAAGGCCACGGGGGATTACCTGCTCCTGCTCAACAACGACGTGGAGCTTATAAATGACGACGCGGCGGAGGTGCTTCTTTCCTTCTGCAGGAGGAAGGGAGTCGGGGCAGTCGGAGCCAAGCTCTTCTACGGAGATTCGACCATACAGCATGCGGGTGTCATACTTGGGTTCGGAGGTGTGGCTGCGCATGAATTTGCGGGCAGAAATATGTATGACGGCGGATACATGCATCAGGCGGACTGTGTCAGACGCGTATCTGCGGTCACGGCGGCCTGCGTCATGATACCTGCCGATGTGTACCGCGAGCTGGGAGGCCTCGACGAGGAATACGCGGTGGCTTTCAATGATATCGACCTGTGCATGAGGATAGGAAAGAGCGGAAGAAGGATACTTTTCCATCCGGCTTGCAGGGGCTGGCATTACGAATCAAAGAGTCGCGGAGAGGATCTGGCCGGAGCTAAGATGAGGAGATTCGCGGGTGAGATAGTGCGTTTCCAGCAGAAGTATATAAACGACATCCTTGCGGGAGATCCGTACTACAATCACAATCTCTCTCTTTGCTACGATGATTATTCGTACAGGGACCCGTACTGGTTTGATAAGGATTATTAAGGCATATGAAGGTTTTACTCAAGGACGCCGCGGTATACGGGCTTTTGTTCGCCGCCGTGGCGATCGTCCTTATAATAATAGGTATCCCGGGCACAGGGCCGGGCGACGGCTACGGAGCATTCGCCGACCCGGTATTTCCGGAGGTCTCATTCACATTTATGGACATGGAGACCCGGAGCCTCAGGGGGTATTCGGACGAGGCAGACAGCAATGACAACGCCTCCTTCATCCTTCCCACGGATGGAGAGAGAATGATAAAACTGAATATCACAGGCTACAGCTCCGTGCCTGAGGGCATATATATAATGTTGCGGGATTCGTCGAAGAACAGGCTTATCGACCGCACGCCCCTTCAGATGGAGCACGCGGACGGGGTGATGCACGCAAATTACCGGCTGTCGGCGCTCACCTTAGAAAATGAGCTCTATTACCTGACGATAATAGTCGATGACAGGGAGGTAGGGGAGATCTATTACACCATATATACAGCCTGCTACACGGAGGAGTTCTATAAGAACAAGGAACAGCATCTGAAGCTGGCGACAGACTTCGCCGATGCCGCTGTAGCAGGTGACAGGGAGTTCCTCTCGACCTACATCAGCTACGACGAATCGAAGGCCCTGAAGGACCTATCGCATGTAAATATGTTCTCAGGCAATACACTCATGACCTGGGCGGGACTCGCGCCTGTGATGAGTGACAGAAGGGTGGACATATTTCAATGGACAAAGGAACAGACGGGACTTCGGCTTTCATACAGACTCCACTCGGACGCGGGAGGGGATCTCTTCGTCGAGGAGGATTTTGTCATAAGAAGCCGCGGGGAGAAGCTCTATCTTCTGGACTATGACAGGAGGACGAGGGAGATATTCTCCATGGATGACGGCAATGTAGGCAATACCTCCATCCTCCTGGGTGTCTGCGACAGCAGTGATACGGATCTGATATCAACCGACAACGGACAGAATATATATTTCACTGTCGACGGAGGCGTATACCGCTACAGCTATCAGGACAATGAGCTGAAGAACATCTTTTCCTTCGGAGAGACAAATACACACACCAAGATAGACAGGAACGGTTACGACCTGAGACTCCTCGGTGTGGCCGATGAGAGGATATATTTCGCGGTCGCGGGGTATCAGGCGGCCGGAAGGCACGAGGGGCAGACCGGAATTGCCGTCTACAGCTACTCACCCGACAAGGACGAGACAGCCGAGCGGTTCTGGACGAGGCTTCACGGAAGGTGTGAGGACGCGCTCGATGTGTCCGGAAAGCTCTGCCGCGTCAGCGGTAGCGGGCTGATGTTTATCAATATCGGCGGC
>DGVE01000060.1:4109-4362 GCA_002395865.1 Lachnospiraceae bacterium UBA4292
TCTGACCGGAAACGAGCCGGTGAAGGCCAGGGACGATATCGAAGCAGGGAGCATATTTGTGAGCTCTGACGGCGTTTGCGCCGCGTGGCCAGACAGGGATGACGGCTGCATAAGACTGCTCGAGACAGAAAACGATGTGCTCTCCACAGTTACATCCGATAAGGAACTGTATCTGGCGGGCTTCGTGTGCAATGACATCGTTTACCTCGAGGGCAGCGGACGTGTCCGCACAGTGGCCGGATTTGACGTCATA
>DGVE01000179.1:0-204 GCA_002395865.1 Lachnospiraceae bacterium UBA4292
CTCTAGCCAAACTGAGCCACACCCCGGTCAGATCGCACCCCGCTAAGCGGGCGCTTTTTTAAGACAAGGGGGATTATAGCATCTTGAAAACTGCTTGTCAACAAATTTTTTTAAAAAAGTACTTGCATTTTTCTTCAGCATCATTTATAATCGCTCTTGCTGCTGATGCAGTGCCATAATTAATGGGGTATAGCCAAGCGGTAA
>DGVE01000179.1:287-3092 GCA_002395865.1 Lachnospiraceae bacterium UBA4292
TTCGAAGGTTCGAATCCTTCTACCCCAGTTGCCCGCTGCCGGTAGCAGCGGGTCATTTTTTATTTCCGGAAGGGTTTACAGGTGATTATATGATCAGATACGGCGAGTATCAGACGCTGAAGGTTTTGTACATAAAGGAAATGGGTGCATTCCTCGGCGAGGAGGGACAGGAGAGAGGTATCCTTCTGCCTGCGGTCCAGGCGCAGGGTCTTAACGAGGGCGATGAGGTCTCGGTGTTCATCTACAAGGACTCAGAGGACAGGGTCATAGCCACGACGAAGAAGCCGCTCCTTTCTGTGGGCGGTCTGGCGAACCTCACCGTGAAGGAGACCACCCCCATAGGCGCGTTCCTCGACTGGGGCATGGAGAAGGACCTGCTGCTTCCGTTTAAGGAACAGAAGGGCAAGCCGGTCAAGGGCGAGAAGGTCCTCGTGACCATGTATGTGGACCGCTCCGAGAGACTGTGCGCGACCATGAACATCTACAGGCACTTAAAGACCGGAAGCACCTACGAAAAGGGTGACGAGGTGAAGGGTACGGTCTACGGCATAAACCGTCAGGTGGGCGTGTTCGTGGCTGTGGACGATAAGTATTTCGGTATGCTTCCGATCCAGAAGGCTTTCAGGGACTACCGCATAGGCGATGCGGGCACCTTCTATGTGAATGAGGTGCGCGAGGACGGAAAGCTGAACCTGGCAGAGGGCAGGAATGCGCATATTCAGATGATGGACGATTCCGAGAGGTTGCTGGATGCCATAGACGAGTTCGGAGGGGTACTGCCATTTGGCGAGAAGGCCGATCCCGCAGTGATAGCGAGGGAGCTCGGCATGAGCAAGGCCGCATTTAAAAGAGCCGTGGGACATCTGTACAAACAGGGACTGGTGGTACCCGGTCCCGACGAGATAAGGGGAAAATGATATGCTTAGATCTCAGTCATGGAAGACGAATCTGCTGTTTTTCTGCTGCCTTTTGTCCGAAGTATTCGGGTCGCTTCTGATAGCGGAGCTTTCGAACGGAATGACGCTTTATCCGGCGCTGGTCATGTCACAGCTTCTTATACATGTGCCGATCATTTTTTATCTGGTCGTGACTCGCACGAACCCGTTCAAGCTCATTTCCTTTAAGTTCTTTAATCCTCTGGCCATCATTACCGTAGTGCTGATGACCTACTGCCTTCTTCCCGTCGTGAGCCTGGTGAACGTTATTTCACTTCTTTTTGTGAAAAGTTCTACGGCTTCTCTAAACATTGAGCTCACGACGGGTGCATTCGGTCTCAATTTCCTGTTCGTGGCTGTGATGCCCGCAGTGTCGGAGGAGCTGGCATTTCGCGGTGTGTTCTACCACAGTATGAAGGATAAGGGTATCGTACTTGCGGTATTCGTATCCGCGCTCATGTTCGGCATGATGCACCTGAATTTTAACCAGTTCTCCTACACCTTTGTCATAGGTATCGCAATGGCTCTCGCAGTTTACGCCACGGGTTCGATATTCGCGTCGATGCTCGTGCATCTGGTGCTGAACGGCAATTCGGTGATACTGTCGAAGGTTCTCGCGGGTCTTTCCAAAGATGTGACTGTGGACGCCGAGACCATGGAAGCAGTCGAGGCGGGAATCTCCGGCCTTGACCCGCAGACGCTTCTGGGCGCAATAATCCTGCTGCTTATCGTCTCGGCTGTTCTGATCGTGCCGGCCATAGGAATGTATCTCTCGACACTTGAATTGTGTGGTAGAAGGGAGGCTATAAAGGAACTCAGAGCGGACTGTGCTCTCAGAAAGAGGCAGAGGAAGGAAGACCCGACGGCAAAGAGAAGAGTGTTCGATATCTTCCTTATACTTGATATCGCATTTGCGATGGGATACATGATATACAGGTTGTTTTAGAGATCATGGCTCGTTGGGGCAAGCCAGATCCTGGATGCGGCGCATCTCCTTTATGATGCGCTTTATAATATCGAGGCAGAACTCGATCTCCCGGGTGGAGCATTCGTCCAGGTAGCTTTCGACCTGTATCATGAGATAATATCTGTGGTCTATGCGGGGCTCGCTGACTCTGTCACCGATGCCCCGCATAATATATGTGGGAGTGGTGCCCAGAGTGTCCGCTATGGCGTCAATGGTATCGCTGCTGTTTAATTTTCGCTGACCTGTCTCTATCATGGACAGGTATGAGCGCGATATCCCTATCGCGTCTGCCGCTTCCGAGAGGGAAAGATCCTTCTGGAGGCGTTTTCTCCTTATGCGGTAACCGACCGCCTTCGGAGTCTCGAGAAGAAGCCGGTACTCCTCGCTCTCCTCGGGAATCTCTGTGTGATCTGTCA
This sequence comes from Lachnospiraceae bacterium UBA4292, assembly GCA_002395865.1. Classification (GTDB taxonomy): domain Bacteria; phylum Bacillota; class Clostridia; order Lachnospirales; family Lachnospiraceae; genus UBA4292. The sequence continues at coordinate 2,606 of DGVE01000179.1, forward strand.
TCGTGACTCCTTCTGCACATTCTGTGCGCTTGTGATATTCGAAGCATAGAACAAAAGAAAAGAATAATAAATATCAGTTTTTGACAAAAACAAAAGCCGTTTCGTGACAAAATGGCTAAAGAATTCCGACCGTGGGACTGCGCATCAAAATCTTTTGGGACGTGCGGTGCGGTATTTTGTGGATTCTGCCAGTTAACTACTTGTACAAAATGACGGAAACTAAATTGGAATTTTGGGAAATTGGCATATTGTGATATGGGGGAATTTGGGGTAAAATACGTGAGGTAAGCGGGTAATACCGCACATATTTCAGGGAGGACATTGTAATGGCTAGTTTGTCACTTAAGAATGTATGTAAGGTTTATCCTAACGGCTTCGTAGCAGTTAAGGATTTCAACCTTGAGGTTGCTGATAAGGAATTTATCATTTTCGTAGGCCCTTCAGGCTGCGGTAAGTCAACGACACTTCGTATGATCGCAGGTCTTGA
>DGVE01000028.1 GCA_002395865.1 Lachnospiraceae bacterium UBA4292
AGAGCGGTCTCCTCGCCGCACACGAAAGCGCCTGCGCCGAGCCTGATCTCGATATCAAAATCGAAGCCCGAATCGAGTATGTTTTTGCCAAGCAGACCGAGCTTTCTGGCCTGATCTATGGCTATCCTGAGTCTCTCCACGGCAATGGGATACTCCGCGCGTACATATACATATCCCTGATGAGCGCCCACGGCATAAGCCATTATGGCCATACCCTCTATAACGCAGTTCGGATCACCCTCGAGTATCGATCTGTCCATGAATGCGCCGGGGTCGCCCTCGTCGGCGTTACAGATCACATACTTCTCATCACCCGGCTGGTTCTTCTCGAACTGCCACTTAAGGCCAGCAGGGAAGCCCGCGCCGCCTCTTCCGCGAAGGCCGGATGCCTTCACTTCGTCTATGACCTCCTGAGGAGTCATTGATGTGAGTACCTTGCCAAGAGCCGAATAGCCATCCACAGCTATATACTCGTAGATGTCCTCGGGGTTTAACTTACCGCAGTTTCTAAGGGCAATCCTCTCCTGCTTCTTGTAGAAACCGATCTTCGAGATATCGTGTATCTTCTGCTTCGTAACAGGGTCAAGGTCGGTCAGCTGAAGGTCATCGCATACCACTCCGCCAATCAGGTGGTCGGTAACGATCCTCTCGGCGTCCTCGGGTGTGACATGGCAGTAAAATACCTCATCGGGGTAAACTGCCACGATAGGGCCCTTCTGGCAAAGACCGAAGCAGCCGGACTTGATGACGGACACATTGTCCTTCATGTTATACTGCTCGCAGGCCTTCTCGAAGGCCTTGCCGATATCTGCGGAGCGGGATGCCGTACAGCCGGTACCTGCGCAATATACTATATCGTAATGAACGGGATACTCGCTTCTCGCAGCGATGTACTCCTCTCCCTTTTCGCGAAGAGATACCTTTTGGAGGCTGTCATCACGTATCTTTTGAAGTTCTTTCAGACTTTTCATGGCTACCTCCCGTTCATCACGCATTTGCCGAAGGGTCGCCCGAAGCGCCCGCAGCGGCTAATTTGCTTTCATCTTCCTGAATCATTTTTATGGCCTTGATCAGCTTGTTGCCGTTGGTCGCGTCACCTATGACATTGCCGTCCACGGTGGCAACCGGAGCCAAACCGCACGCGCCTATACATCTCGTGGCGTCGATGCTGAACATACCGTCGGGGCTGGTGCCGTTGAGCGGACAACCGGTCATCTCTGTAGCCTGGTCGATGAGCTTCTGGCCGCCCTTTACATAGCAGGCGGTGCCCAGGCAGATATTGATGACATGCTTGCCCTTGGGCTGCGTCGTGAACTGTGCGTAGAACATAACGACGCCGTATACCTCAGCCGTGCTTACCCCCGTAGCATCGGATATGGCCTTCATGGCCTCGTATGGTATATAGCCGAGCTTCTCCTGTATATCGTGCAGCATGACGATGACAGGGCCTCGCTCGTCCTTGTGACTCGCCACTATGTCGGCTATGGCCTTTTTAGCGGCTGCGTTCAAGGGATGGTTTTGAAGTGATTTCTTGGGATCCATGGATGCCTCCTTATCAGAAGTTATGTGCTCGCGCGCGTCCGGAATACGCAACACGCACGATGAGCAGTCTATGGATTCCATTGTACTATAATTCACGAAAAACACAAGTAAAAAATACTTATTTAAAGCACTTTTTAACAAACATTTCTCAGGCAACAAAAAAGCCCGATCGATTCTTTTTTCTCTCGACCGGGCGCTTACTGAGGTTCATTTAATTTCATTTTTCACCTGTTCCTTTGTAGGATATAGGAAGTTCATCACTCTTCCTTAAGTCTTCCTCCTGACCTGCGCATTCGGATGTCATCCATAGTCAGCTTCAAATCATCTTCAGATCCTATGCGCATCTATGTGAACTCTTAATGATAGAGGTTATAGAGTTATGGGGGCTTAACTTGCCATTGGACCGTACCTCCTGTTCATAATATCCATCAATCGAATGACTCCTTCTACAATCTCTGTGGCCTCATGCCTATGGGAAAAACTCCCTCTGTCTGTGTAGTCGTTCTTTTCTTTTGATGGCATAATCATAGCACGTATTCGTTTGCTTGTCAAGCATTTTCTGCAAATAATTTTGTCATTTTCTAATATTCAGAATATTCTCCCGTTTTCAGACTTTTGAATATTTTAATCGTTTTCGAAAAATGGCATAAAAAGATCCTTCGACTCGTGTCCGATCTGCAGGTTCCCGGTCGAAGGATCATATTCTATCGTTTTCAGATGTTGCCAAGCGCCTGATCCAGGTCCTCTATGATGTCTCTCACATCCTCTATACCCACTGAGAATCTGACCATATCCGGTCTTACTCCGCCTGCAATGAGCTCCTCATCGGTGAGCTGGCGGTGTGTGGATGACGCAGGATGCAGAACGCAGGTGTGCGCGTCCGCAACGTGTGTGGCGATGATGGCAAGCTTCAGATTCTTCATGAAAGCCTCCGCAGCCTTTCTGCCGCCCTTCACGCCAAAGCTTATGACGCCGCAGGAGCCGTTCGGCAGG
>DGVE01000144.1 GCA_002395865.1 Lachnospiraceae bacterium UBA4292
CGCTTCGCGGCCAAGCTATGCCTCGTAAACGATCCTTCTCATCTCGCTCATAGTGGTTATGCCCTTCTTGACCTTGATCCTGCAGGCCATGGCCAGAGTGTTCATACCCTCAGAGAGTGCGAAATTAGATATATCCTCAGCGTTTCCGTTCTTCGCGATGATGTGAGCGAGGCCCTTAGTGACCTCCATGATCTCGTATATACCGATACGTCCCTTATAGCCCGTGTTGTTGCAGGTAGGGCAGCCGACCTTGTCGTATATCTCGATCTTCTCGCCCTCCTTGATATCCAGAAGCTTAAGATCCTCATCGTCGAGCTCGTCCATGCTGACCTTCCTGCGGCACTCCGTACAGAGTCTTCTCACGAGTCGCTGCGCGATGATGCCCACGACAGAGTCGGCGATCAGGTAGCTCTCTATACCCATATCCTCAAGACGTGTGATGGTCGATGCAGCGGAGTTTGTATGGAGTGTCGAAACAACAAGGTGACCGGTGATAGCGGCCTTTACCGCGATATCGGCAGTCTCATTATCTCGAATCTCACCGATCATGATGATGTCGGGGTCCTGACGCAGGATGGCACGCAGCGCCGATGCAAATGTCAGATCCACCTTCGGATTGACATGTACCTGGTTTACGCCGTCGACGTTCGCCTCGACAGGGTCCTCAACCGTGACGATGTTAACGTCCTCCTTGTTCAGCTCGGAAAGAGCCGTGTAAAGAGTGGTAGACTTACCGGAACCGGTAGGACCCGTAACGAGCATGATGCCGTGGGGGTGCTGCAGGATACGGTCGAACTTAGCCATCTCGCTGTCCTCAAAACCGAGCAGCTGCTTATCCCTCTTCAGGGCTTTCTTCGACGCAAGTCGCATAACGCACTTCTCGCCGTACACCGTCGGAAGGATGTTAACACGGATATCGTACTCGTTTCTGTCTACGACCGCCGTGATACGACCGTCCTGAGGCTTTCTCTTCTCGGAGATATCCATGCCGCCGATGATCTTGATACGGGCAATAATGGCAGGAAGCATCTTTATATCATAGCGCAGTCTGTTGTAGAGCGCGCCGTCGATACGGTACCTTACGCGAACCTCTGTCTCGAGAGCCTCGATGTGGATATCGGATGTTCCCTGACGGGCTGCCTGCTCGATCATGGAACGAACGATAACGACGATGGGCGAGTTGTCGTCCTTCGCGTCCTCCTCCTCGACCTCCTCGTCTGAGTCGAAGCCTCGCTCAGCCCTGTAGGCCTCGGCCATGGCGTTCGCCTCTTCGTTTCCGTAGTACTTGTCGAGTGCCGCAGCCACAGCCGACTGTGTAGCAACGACAGGCTCCACCTGAAGGTTCGTGATGATCTCCACGTCATCGATGGCCATGATATCCATGGGATCGACCATCGCAACTCTCAGAACGTTAGGGTTCTTCGCGTCGCGCTCATATGGCATCATCTTGTATTTTCTGAGAACATCACCTCTTACGAGGCCCGTGATGTCGTCCGGTATCTCGACTGTACCCAGATCTATGAAGCGGTAGCCCAGCTGATACTGCAGCGCCTTCGCGAGCTTGATCTCGGTAACGATACCCTTATCCACCAGGTACTCACCGAGTCGCTGGCCCTCTTCCTTCGACTGCTTCAGGGCGGCATTCAGTGCCTCCTGGTCAATGACCTCCTGCTCGAGCAGGATGTCGCCGAGTCGCATTCGTTTTCTGGTAAAATCCATGAAACTTCCCCCTTGGTCGTTAATTCGTACTCGTTCTGTAGCCGCCGGCCTCTATCTCTCCCGGCGGACTGTCACTCTTTTTAGTATAAATAATCCTGAGTGATTTGTAAAGTAAAAAGTAAGGAAAATTTAAGGCATTTTAAAAAGATCATCCAGTTCAATGACCTTCCCCACATAGTTGCTATACATGTTTCTTTTTATACCATATGTGGTGATCATTGTGACCTGTATAGTCTTCCTGGTCCCCGTTGCTTCCCTGAACACACTGACCTTGTTTTTCAACGACAGGTCATATTCCTTATCCACCTCATATTCATGGTTAGAGAACTTTATCTCACAAAGATTTATCACGCCGTCTCTTCTGTCGATCAACAGATCTATCTGTGCTCCACCGGTCTCCGCGTCACCCTCTCTTCGCCACGAAGATATCTCGGTCATGACGCCTGAAATACCCAGCTTATTCTTTATCTGGTCTATATGGTCCTTGCAGAGTTGCTCGAACGTAAGACCTTCCCAGGCTCTCCTGGCCGGATTATCGTTGGTATTGCTCCACAGATGCTCATCCCTGCCGGCATTGTCCGCGATAAAGCGCAAATAAAAATGCGTGTAATAATCCGACAGCTGATAGCTCTTCTCACGTTTTTTGTTTCCGAACTCATTATTTACGCGGACAAATCCGGAATTCACAAGATTCGTGAGCATGGCAGAAAGCATCCCATTGGCCGGTATACCGGTCTTTTTACTTATCTGCGTTCTGGTCATTCCACCCCGTCTTCCTCCGAGCGCCTCCACGACCTTTATATATTTATCGCTGTTGGAGAACAGGGTATTATACAGCTGTTCAAATTCGAACCCCAGCTGTGCTCCCTTTTTAAAGAACAAGGCGTCTATGTTTTCGTTCAATGAATAACCTCTATCGAGCATATTCAGGTAATACGGTATTCCCCCGAGTATCATATAGCACTGGGCAATGTCATATCTGGACCAGTATATATTTTTCGATATCAGGAACTTCTCGGTCTCTGCGAGGTCAAAGGGATCAAGGTACAGTCTGCAGGTACATCTGTTAAACAGCCCGCCTTTATTGTGATCGATATTTTCTGTTAGCCATGCCGTTGAAGAGCCGCTCACGATGAATACAAGATTTTTCCTTGCGCCCGCCCACGAATTCCAGAACCACTCAAACGCCGCAAGAAAGCCGGATTTTGGAGTGTCCATCCACGGCATCTCATCGAAGAAGACAACCTGTTTTTTACCGTCATCATGCTTCTCCAGATGATCCCTGAGCATAAAGAACGCCTCTGTCCAGTCCTCGGGCATCTCCGCTTTTTTTATACTTGACAACTCCCCTCGTCCCGCAAGCTCAAGGGCAAAATTCTTCAGTTGCTGTTTTTTTGTGCTGTTAAATGCTCCTGTGAACTTAAAAGCAAAATCGTTGTCAAAAAACTCATTTATGAGGAAAGTTTTCCCGACTCTTCTCCTGCCCGATACTATGATCAGCTGAGACTCTTCCCTCTCCAGCGCCGTCCTGAGTTTTTCCTGCTCGTAGGTTCGCCCTATCACACTGTTCATATTTCACGCCCCCTTTTTATAGGGCGATCATAACACGTTCCACGCAAAAATGCAAGATTTTTCGTCTTTATCTGTCAAAAATGGTCACATCCAGACAGAAAATCGTGATTTTTTGTCTTTATCTATCAAAAAAAGATATATCCGGACAAAAAATACGTTTCCAAAAAAATCGATCGGCATTCCTACCTCTTCTCCCCGTCTTCAAAATTCCTTTTATATCTCTTCCTCTTCTCAGCCTGCGCTTCCTCCTGCCTCTTCTTCTCGGCTCTGGCGGCTCTCCTTCTCTCTCTCTGCTTCTTCTCGGAGATCTCCACCCACGCGAAGGCTATGCCTATGACCACCATCAGCACTATGGCTATAATCATGATGGTCATTACGAGACCGTTCTGGATATTGCCCTTCTTGACACCCGGTGTCTGATCGGATCCGGTACCCGTCTCATCATTGAGAAGATCGTCGATATTTATAGAGCCGGTGTAGCCCTGCGCCTTAGTTTCGGGCGTATCTTCATCCGTCTCCACTGTATCCTCGTAGTGCACGATGATCGACGGTCTGGTCGGAGTCTTTATCGCGCTCTCCGGGTCGAACTCACCCACGGGCTTTTCGGAGCTGAGGAACGCGTTGTACACGAAAACGTCATTCTCATAGAGCTCTATGCAGCTCCAGTCGCCCCATACGCCCTTTCTGTGAACCTCCGCTCCGTACGTGAGCCTGTCGACTATGGTCGTGCCCACAGCACTCGGGTAGTCGCGTACGAGCAGGCTGTTGGTCCCGTTCACGTACATAGTGTCATCAACGGGAGTCCACGTCATGTCTGTGTACAACCCGTCATAGAAGCCCCTCGCGTACTCCAGAAGCCTCTGCGCGTCGTTGTAGAGCTCGTCCACATTTGACTTGAGTAAGATGATGATGACCGTATGTCCGCCGAATCTCGCAGCCGTGGCCAGGCACTTGCCGGCCTCGGGCGTGCTTCCGGTCTTGCCCGCGAACACCTCCGGATAATATATCTGTCCGTTCAGTATCTTGTGCGTCGGCACCATCTCTCTGGCAGTGCCGCACATATTTGTCGTGCCTATAGTATAGTTATAAGTCGTAGCCAGTTCGAAAAACTTCTTATTTTTTAATGCTTCCGCAAATATCTTCGCCATATCCGAGGCGGTGGTGTAGTGACCTGCGTCATGAAGTCCGATGGCATTTACAAAGGATGTGTTCGTGCATCCGATCTGCTTTGCCCTCTCGTTCATCAGGGCCGCAAATGCCTCCCTGCTTCCGGCCACCTCTACGCCAAGCTGCGCCGCGCAGTCATTGGCGGACACCAGAAACATGCCGTACAGGGCGTCTTTCACAGTCATGGTCTCACCGGTCAGCGCCGCGGGCGAGAGCCTCGAGCTGTCGGCCGTCATCTCCGAAAGCGCCACATCCGTAAATGTGACCGTTCTGTCCAGATCCGATATGTTCTCGCACACCAGAAGCGCCGTCATGATCTTAGTGAGGCTCGCGGGATAAGACATCGCCTCCTCGTTCTTGCCCGCGATTACCTTGCCGTCCGTCGCGTCATATATGACGAAGTTCTGCGCCGTCGTCACCACCCCCGTGGGCGGCGCCGCGTTCACGCTCATGCCCCGCAGCACGAAGGCCGCAAGGAGCATCATCACCAATAAAAAATTACCTATCTTGTTTTCCGAATGTCTGAAAATCATATCAATCCTCACACTCAGCTTTTACTTCCTGTTATGCAGAAGCTTCTCCACATACGCCCTGCCTGCGTCCTCGGGGTTCCCGGCCTTATCCGTCTCAGCCTCCTCAGCCGCATTCTCCGCGTCATCGGCCTTCTCCTGTACTCCCTCGGCCGCCATCACAGTCTTTCTTGCAGCCTTCAGAAGTGCATTTTCTATCTCTTCATCAGCTTCCTCAGCCATCTCCCCGGGCTCTGAAGCAGTTTCTTCAGTCTGCTCCTCCTCAGCCACATCAGTGGTATCATCAGCAGCCTCTGAAGCAGCCTCCTTCACCGTCTCATAGTCCTCGGACTCTTCCGCCTCTTCAGCTTCCTCAGGCTCGGAAACCTCTTCATCATCGGGTTCGTCGACATCATCTTCGGCATCATCTCCGTCCATATCCTCTTCGTCGATGCCTTCGTCATCTAAGTCCTCATCATCGAGGTCATCCGGATCATCATCGGGGTCATCGTCCTCTTCATCCCCTGGATCCTCGTAGTAGAGCTTGTCATCATCCTTGTAGTACTCCCTGACAAGCTCCCTCTGACGCTTCGCAGCGATGCGCACGACAAAGAACACCAGCGCGAGCGCCAAAGCCACGATAATCAGAATGATGATGACCATGAGCACTACGTTGCCGCCGCTCTTTTCCTGCTCGGCTGCGGGCGTAGTCTCCACAGCCTGCGTGCTCTCACCGAGCTCGGATATGCCCGCCGGTATGGTCTGCGAGGGCTCCTGAGCGGGGGTCGTCTCCTGCTCATCGTCGTCACCCGCCAGAGATCTGTGCTCTATGGGAGCGTTCGTCTCCTTCTCGGGCAGCTTGTTGCCGGACTCATCTCTCAGATAATCCGTGTGCACGAAGCTGGTGGTGCCGTCCCTGTCAATGGCTGCCCACTTGCCCCAGATGCCGACCACGTGCACGCTGTCGCCGTCATAGAGCGCGCCGACCACGTTCGAGCCCTTGGTGCCCGGCCAGTCGCGGACCGCGAGGTTGTTCGGTACGGACACCTTCATCGTGGTGTCGACCACCTCCCAGTTCATACCGTCATAGAGTCCCTGGTAATATCCCTTCGCGTACTCCAGAAGCAGTATCGTGTCGTCGTAGAATGACAGCTCGGTCGAGCCCATGATGACCGTGACCACGTTGTGACCCCAGATATTTGCGGCTGTGACCAGAGTCCTGCCTGCGTTGTGGGTGTATCCCGTCTTGCCCGCGTATGCGTCGGGATAATCCACCGTCTTGTTCAGAATCTTGTGTCCCACGATGCACTCCCTGCTCTCGCCGTACTTGTTCGTCGCAGGGATGGTATATGAATAAGTGGTAGACAGATCATAAAACTTCTTATTCTTCAGCGCATATGTAAAAATAAGTGCCATATCGTGCGCTGTGGAATAGTGGTCCGAATTGTCCAGACCGTGCGCGTTCACGAAATGAGTCCCGGTGCAGCCGATCTCCCTGGCCTTGTCGTTCATCATCTGCGCAAATGCCTGAGTACTTCCGGCAGTGACGATACCGAGCATGGCTGCGCACTCATTTGCGGAGCTTAGGTACATGCCGTAGAGCATGTCCTTCATCGTCATGGTCTCGCCCTCCGCAGCTGTGCGGCCCGGCAGATGCGAGCTGTTGCCCACCATCTCATCGAGGGCGGCCCTGCTCATGGTGATTCTGATGCTCATGTCATCGAAGCTCTCGCACACCAGAAGCGCCGTCATGATCTTCGTGATGGAGGCCGGCGCGCGCTTGGCGTCCATGTCCTTGCCCATGAGCACCTCACCCGTGTCCGCGTCGTATATCACGTAGCTCTCGGCGACGGTCTTGACCTCCGAGGGGAGTTCATCCGCCCTGACGTTAAGTGAACACATAGCAACACAGAGCGTCGCAAGTATCGCCGTAACTGTCCTGAATATATGTAAATGGCCTGCTTTCATCGCAAAATCTCCATCCGTTCTCGTATTCATCACGCGGGCTGATCGGGCTCGGGGTCGTCCGGATCCTCCGGGCTTTTTAAACCATCCGCTTCCTGCACGGCTTCCTCTTTCTGAGCAGTATCCTGTACAGGCTCGCCGGCCTCTGTGGCCGATGCCGCCGGCTCATCTCCGCGTTCTATCACCGCTCCGGCTATTATTATGCCCGCGGCTATCAAAAGTGCTGCGCCCGCTATCAATATGCAGTAGAGTATAACTGTATTTGAATCGTAAGCACTGTCCTGTGACACCGGCTGTGTAGGGGGCACGGTATCGAACTGCGCAGTCACATGTATCGTCTCAAAATCATCGCCCGAAGGCTCCTGCGAAGAGGCCTCCTCAGTACTCGTCGCATCTTCGGAAGCAGTCTCCTCCGATGTCGTAGTATCCTCTTCAGTAGTCGTCTCCTCCTCAGTCGAGGTCTCCTCCTCAGTCGAGGTCTCCTCGGCCGTCGAAGTTTCCTCCTCGGTCGCGGACTCCTCCTCCGTGGTCGTCTCCTCCTCGGTCGTGGTCTCCTCGGGGGTAGTCGGCTCGGGTGTGGCGGGTTCCGGCGTGGTGGGCTCCGGCGTCGCAGGTTCAGGTGTCGTTGGTTCGGGAGTGGTCGGCTCGGGTGTTGTCTCCTCAGGCGTGGAAGGAATAATGATCACGACAGCCTCCGGGGTCGTCGTCTCTTCAGGCGTCGTCTCCTCAGGCGTAGTGGTCTCCTCGGGAGTCGGTTCCTCAGGAGTGGTCTCCTCCTCGGTCGTCGTCTCCTCGGGTGTGGTCTCCTCCTCAGTCGTGGTCTCCTCTTCGGTCGTGGCCTCCTCCGTAGGCGGGTTTACATCCCAGCCGTTCTGGTAGTAGAGCTTAGCGTAGTCCATGAGCTTGATCGTGTCGGTGTAGAAGCTCTCCTTGGTCGACTTCATGACGACGGTGATTATGTTGTGGCCGTCGATATTGGCCGCAGTCACCAGCGTCCTGCCCGCATTCGTCGTGCATCCCGCCTTACCCGCGTAAGCTCCGGGATATACGTACAGGTTCCTGTACGCGCTGTATTTGTTATAGTATGACATCATGAGATGTCCCGTCTCCGTCTGCCTGACGTACGCAGGGACATTCACCATGTAATCGAACTGCTGAGTCTCGCTGTTCACGCTGTTGCCGCTGATATAGCCGTCCCGCTTGTTCGTGCGGCTGTACCAGTATTCGTACGTCGTAGCCAGCTCATAAAAGAGCGGATCCTTCAGGGCGTACGCAAATATGATCGCCATATCGTACGGCGTAGTGTAATGATCGACCGCATCCAGTCCGTGCGCGTTCATGAAATGCGTGCAGGTGCAGCCGATCTGCGCCGCCTTTTCGTTCATGAGCGCCGCGAAATTGCTCCTGCTGCCGGCCGCGATTATGGCCAGCTGCGCGGCGGATTCATTGGCCGAGCACAAAAACATGGTATACAGGTAGTCCTTTACCGTAAATTCCTCGCCGACCACTGCCATCTGTATGGGCATATGTGTGCTGTCGGTGGTCATCTCGTTGAGGGCCGCCTGCGAAAATACCGCGGTCTGTGTGAGGCTCAGTTTACCGCTCTCGACCATCTCGCAGATGACGAGCGCAGTCATGATCTTCGTGATGGAGGCAGGTGCGCGCGGGCTCGACATATCCTTGCTGTCGATTATCCTTCCCGTGTCGGCGTCATATATAATATATGCCTGCGCGACAGTACTTACTTTGGGATCAGCAGACGGCGAATACGCCGGCAGTATTATTGCCAGCGTACATGCCAGTATAAAAGCTGTGACCCTTTTAATGTTCATGCACCGCCCCGGAAACCCCCTTCACTCGAAAAAACCGGCTGTGGCATCCACAGCCGGTCATTAAAGTCATTCTATGATCAAAGCTTGGGACCTGCAGCTACCAGAGCCTTGCCCGCATCGTTGCCCTCGTACTTGCCGAAGTTCTTGATGAAGCGAGCTGAGAGATCCTTGGCCTTAGCCTCCCACTCTGCGACATCCTTGTAGGTGTCGCGGGGATCGAGGATGGCGGGATCTACGCCCGGAAGAGCTGTGGGAACCTCGAAATCAAAGTAAGGGATCTTCTTCGTGGGTGCCTTGAGTACATCGCCGTTTAATATAGCGTCGATGATACCTCTGGTATCCTTGATGGAGATTCTCTTGCCTGTTCCGTTCCAGCCGGTGTTTACAAGATAAGCCTTAGCGCCTGAAGCGTTCATCTTCTTTACAAGCTCCTGAGCGTACTTTGTGGGGTGCAGCTCAAGGAATGCCTGACCGAAGCA
>DGVE01000045.1 GCA_002395865.1 Lachnospiraceae bacterium UBA4292
AGCGTCTGCGCGTTATCGAAGTGTTCATCCAGAAGCCCCTGCGCCTGCCTCGTCTGCTGTTTTACGGTCATGGTGGCGCTGATCCTGCCTGCCCCCGGGACCTTCTCCATTTCGGTGAGAAGCATGGAGGACATGGACGCTGCCTTGTACATCGGAAAGCTGATGCTCACGGCTATCAGCAGGATGTCACCGATCAGAAGGCAGAGGACCATCCATTTTTTATGTGTAAGCTTGGATACAAGAAAACCTAACATCTGTCCTTCCCCTGTGAGATCAGTCGTAGATCAGCTCATCACCGGCCTGCACCCCGTCGTAGGTGGCGCTGTAGCCGTTGTTTTTATACACCGCGTGGAAATATACCTTCTCGCGCAGATCGCCGCGTTTTACATATACATACTGCCTGCCGTCGCCGCTGTGAACACAGGCGTCCGGTATCAGTACAGCATCTTCACACAGAGTGACCTGAGTGCTCACGAAGAGCGTCTCGGGAAATCCTCTGTAGTCGTACACTCCGTCTATCAGGATGGATACCGGCTTATCCGCGCTCCTTCTGCCCTCAGCCACAAGTCTGTTATATATCACCACGCCCGTGAACTCCGCGCCGCTCTCCCTGTCCTTAAGCGTCACTCTCCTGCCGGGGGCAAATACACCTGTGTCGTCGGAGCACCTGTAACAGCCCTGTCCCGTAGGAGTAATACTGCATAGGGCAAGCCCTCCGTATCCATCCGCCTGAGGGAAGGAAAATGTCTCCGAGAGCACACAGTCACAGGATGCGGCGAGCACGCGCTCCGGCTCGGACGCAGCCTCATCACAAAAGGCCAGCTCCGCTTCCATTCTCTTCAGCGTCTCCTCCATGCCGCTCATATAGCTGTCATATTCCTTTTTGAGCGAGTGGTATGCCGCGGAGGTCACATCCTCCTCGCTTAACTTCTGCTCGTAATCCGCGCACGCTGCGGCATACGTCTCGCGGAGACTGCCCAGTTCATTTTCGGCCTCTATGCGCGCTATCTCATCGACTCTTCTGTTTATCTTCAGGATGGGCTCACCCGCGTTGAAGCTGCTGCCGGCATTTCCGTAGAACTCAACTATAGTCACCGTGACCATTCCCGCGGAGTTCAGCACCACATTTTCCACACTGTAGGTAAGATACTGCGGTTCGCCGAAGTAAAGGCTCGCCCTGATATCCTCCACGCTCTTCGTCAAGTCGCCTTTTTGCGCGACAACGGTCTTGAAATCGGCCGATTCCAGGCCCTCGAGCTTATCGACTAAAAGTGTATCCGTCGCATGCTCCGAAGCCGTGTTCGCTCCGCCGCACCCTGTCAGAACGAGAGCTGTCATGATGCCCGCGAGGAAGAATGATCTTTTACGGAACATATATCTCATCCCCCTCTCTTATATCACCACCGGTGATCTGTATATAATAATCATCAAAGATGCCGCAGGTCACATCGACTCTCCTTCTTATGCCTTCGCCGAGCACGTACACATAGCTGACACTGCCGTCGAAGAACACAGCATCCTTCGCCACCGAGAGAACCGCCTCATCGCTTCCGCCGTCCATTAGCTCCACTATGACGCTGTCACCCGCTTTTACCGACTCATCCGAAGACAGATCGATGTCCAGCAGAGAATTGCCGGTGCCCTCCCTTCCCCTGAAGGTCACGGGATAGGTCTTTCCGCCTATGTAGGCCAGTGCGCTTTTCATTCCATCTATCACGGAGGCGGAAAGATCGGACATATTGCTGTCGGTGAGCCTTATATAGAGGTCACTGTCATCGGTAACGGCCATAAGCAGACTGCCCGCACCCGCATACGAGTGCTCAGACACCCTGCATTCGCTGATGATCCCGGAGCATGTCGCATACACCCTGCTGCCCGACAGAGTCACAGATAGCTGTGAATACTCCCTGTCATAGACATCAAGTGTCGCGTCGTACTCTCTCCCCAGAGCATCCCTCTCTTTGTCGCGTTCCAAAAGCAGGAGTGCTGCCAGCTCGCCGTCCATGCCGCCCTCTCCTGCCCTTATCTCGAGCTGCTCTGTCTCCTCGTCAAATACCGAAAGAGCAGCATCTCTTTCATCTGTCAAAGCGGCTATCTTCTCGTCCAGCTCATCGAGCTCGGCCTTCACCGCATCCACATCATATTCGAGGAGGATATCGTACTTGCCGACCTCCTCGCCTATCCTGTAGTACACTTCCCCTATGGTTCCCGAACTCTTCGCGTATATGCCCTCGGTCCGCGGTACCACGGTACCGTATCTGTACTGGACATTCCTGATGACACGCTTTTCGGCGACCGTCACCGTTGCCCTCGCGTCGACCGGCTCAAATACCGTCTTGCTTATCGGCGAGGGAGCTGTTCTTTTTTCGGAGCACCCGCACACAAAAAGCGCGCAGGCAATGATGATACCGGTGCAAATCTTCTTCACAGTCTCTCCCCGTCGATCATCTGATTATTGTCTCATTTTCGGACAGTCCCGACAGTATCTGCACGAAGCTGTTGCCTATCAGTCCTATCTCCACGTTCTTCATTCTTCTCACATTGTCGCTGTCGAGGTAATACACGCAGTAGTCATCACCCGACTTGTGCAGGGACACGCGTGAGATCGTCAGCGCGTTTTTAGCCTCACCGACGCATTTCGTGAGGGATGCCATGGTGCCCTGCGGCGGAATATTGTCCGAGAGCACGGGGTCCAGATAGATTATACCGTCTGCCACCTCCGAAACGACCGCGGTGTAATTCACTCCTCCGCTCGTGGACAGTGTGTACTCCTCCCCGACATTAAACAGATCCGCGTATTCGGTCTCGTAGGACACGAACTGCTGCGCCCCGAGCTCACTGATACTTGCGATCTCGTAATAGGTCTCGACCTGTCGTCCTATCGCGCCGCCTCTTATAACAGAGCTCACAACACCTGTGACGCTGCTGTAAATGGCCGCGTTGTTCATCTCCTCATAGGCTCTCGCGATCTTCATCCTGCAGACATCTGTCTCAGAGCGCCGCTTCACAAGCACGCTGCTGCTTTCGGAGGCCACCTCAGCCGACATCTCTTCGTACTGAGAAGTCGTCAGCTCGCCGTATTTGTATCTTATCTCAAGCTCCGCAAGCTTACGATCCCTGTCGTCCTCTATATCCGCTATGTCCTCTTCGAGCTCCTTAAGAAGACTGCTCTGGCTCTCATACTCGTCCTTGCTGCCCTGATAGGTGTCAAGTGTCGCGATCAGATCCCCCTTTGAGACATAGTCTCCCTGAGATACGTAAACACCCGCAAGCACACCGCCGGTCTCAAAGTACTGCCCCACGCCCGGGTTGTAGGAATATTTGCAGTACAAAAGAAGGTCGCTCGTCACGTCCCTCCTCTGTACCGTCTCGGTTGTGTATTTTGCGTCCCACTCGGCCCCCGCGTCATATTTGATCGGCTCATCCACGTTCGCGGATGCGCAGCCTGTAAGCACCGCTGCAGCGATAACCGTCAGCCATATCTTCTTCATAAAATGTACCCGTCAGCACTTCATTCCGAGCATGGCCACAGCCCTCCTGAGGTGTATGTCCTCAGGCTGTGTGCAGCTCACATTTTCATCGTAATCCACGGTAACGGTCACCGTCTCCTCCGTGGCCGAGTTCAGAAACAGTATCTGCGCATCATCCTCGCTGTCCGAGAGCACCTCCGCCACGCTTATCCTTCTGCGCATCTCCCTCGCGGTTCCCTGAGCGCCGTCGTAGACCCTTATATCCGGGCCTGCGATCCTGCTGATTGTATCCCGCAGGAAAGAGTAGTGAGTGCACCCGAGCACTATGGCGCCCACCTTCTTGAGCGGATAATCTCCCAGCACCTGTGAGATGTATCGTTCCACCTCCGGACCGTCCAGCTTGCCGTCCTCGACGTACTCCATGAGTCCCATGCAGGGCACCTTTATGATCTTGGCCACATCATCGTACTCGCGCTTCAAATACTGGAACTTCTCCTCCTTGAGAGTCCTCGGAGTGGCCAGCACCAGAACCGTTCTGCCGGGGTTTTCAAGTGCCGCGGGCTTTACTGCGGGCTCGATGCCCACAAAGGGAAAATCCGGATACTTTTCGCGGAGCAGCCTTATGACTGCGCTCGTGGCGGTATTGCAGGCCACGAGTATGCCCTTTACGCGCATCTCGAAAAGTCTGTCCACCACTGCAAATGACAGCTCCCTGACCTCCTCCAGACTCTTCGTCCCGTAGGGGGCGTTCTTTGAATCGCCGAAATATATAAATCTTTCGTGAGGCATATATCTCACGCAATGCTTAAGCACACTTATACCACCCAGTCCGGAATCGAACACTCCTATTGGCATATCGCTGTTCAGATCGTACATAAAACACCTCGTAAAATCGCGTTATGATCCCCGCAGGGGACTTTACCGCTTAAATATACAATCCGATACATTATAAACCACCTTCACTCTTTACGCAAGCAAAAAAAAAGCCGGACCCGAAGGTCCGACTCTGACAGAGCAATAATTATTTAACTGTTGCGCTTGTGATGTGAGGGTTCACTCCGTTGTACCAGTACAGGAAACCTGCGAGGTCAACAGTATCACCCACCTTGAAAGCCTTAACTGCCTCGTAAACATCTGTGCCTGAACCGGTCAGATATGACTCGACTGTGAAGGTGTAGGTCTTGCCGTCCTTTGATACGTTGAAGTAGAGGTCATTGCCCTCTGTTCCCGAGCCGTCCCAGTTGTAGAGGAACGCTGCCTCATTGCCGTCCTTATCCTTGATAGCCTCGACGGTCATGTCAGTGAAGGTCACCTTCCTGTTCATGTAGTCGATGAGCTCCTCGGTGTCGAGAAGAGCGGTAACATCAACGGGATCAGCAACGAATGTATCGTCAGCGATTATCTCGAAGGTAGCATCCACTATCTCGACCTCGCCGGCCCACTCGGACTTGAAGCCCTCTACGCGGATCTTTGTGCCTTCCGCTAAAAGAGCGTATGTCTCCTCGTCGCAGGCCATGTTGTATGCGAAGTAAGCTCCGTCCCTGTCCTGAAGATAAACGGTAGCCTTATCATCCCACCATGACTGCTTAGCCTGAACATAAGCCTCGATGGTCACCGGATCGTCTGCCTCTGCAGCAACGTACTCCTCATAGCTCATCACATCCCCTGAAGCCTCCCCGGCTTTCTCAACATCCGTGATGTGGGGATTGACGCCGTTGTACCAGTACAGGAAGCCCGTAAGGTCCACCTTATCGCCGATCTCGAGCTCTCTCACTGCGTCGTATACCTTGGTACCGGGGCCTGTGAGATATGACTCTACGGTAAATGTGTATGTATTTCCCTCGTAAGAAACCTTGAAATAGAGGTCATTGCCCTCTGTACCGGAACCGTCCCAGTTGTAGAGGAACGCTGCCTCATTGCCATCCTTGTCAGCGATGGGCTCGATCGTCATTCCGGTGAACGAAACCTTGCGGTTCTGGTAATCGATGAGCTCGTCCTTCCCGAGAAGATCGGTGACATCCACAGGGTTTGCCTCGAAGAGCATATCATTGTATATCCCTGCTACGGTTCCGTCTGCGATCTCGATCTCGCCGGACCACTCGGCCTTGTATCCCTCGACGCGTACCCTTGTGCCGGTCTCAATAAGCTTGTAATCATCCTCCGAGCATGCTGCGTTGTATACGAAATATGCGCCGTCCTCGTCCTGGAGATAGAGCGTGGCCTTGTTATCCCACCACGACTGCTTGCCCTGTACAAATGCCTCTATGACTACCGGATCGTCGATGGCCGCTGCCATGTACTCAGAATAGCTCATCACATTCTCATCCGCAGGCTCCTCCGTCGTGGGCTCCTGTGTGGGTTCCTCTGTGGGCTCCTGCGTGGGTTCCTCTGTCTCGGACGCCTTCGTCTGCTCCTGCGTGGGATCGGGCGCTGCCGTAGTCTCCTTCGGTGCTTCTGTAGTGCTCTTGGTATCGCCCTGTGCGCATCCGGCAAGTGCCATGGCTGCGACGAGACCCAAAACTACTGCGTAATTCTTTTTCATCGTCTGTACCTTCCTCCTGAAAAAAAGGTGAAACACAATGGTTTCTGTGAATTAAAACGACTACATTATACATGCTTTTTGGGATAATGCAAGAGTTTATTTTGTTGTTTTTCCCTTCATTGCTGCTATCCAAATTGTGAGATATATGCCAAAAGCCGCAGCTGCCGCAGCTATTCCGGCAATCGCCGAAACCTGATAATCAAGCCCGAAGCCCTCTGTCGCCGTCAGGATGTATGTGATGCTTACGGCAGTCATGAATGCTGCCGGCAAAGCCGTCAAAAGAGAGGCGAACCTGCTCTTTCCGTTCTTTATGAGATATGATGTCGATACCCACAGCGCGATCATGGCAAGCGTCTGATTGCTCCATGAGAAGTACCGCCATACCGACTGAAAGCCCTTGTCGTCATGCAGGGAATACCATGTCAGAAGTCCGCCGGCAAGCAGGAGGGGGACGGTTATAACCAGCCTGTTCCCGATCTTTTTCTGATCAAGCCTGAAGACCTCCGCAAGTATAAGCCTTGCGCTTCTGAAGGCTGTATCACCCGATGTGACCGGACAGATGATAACACCCGCAACGGCCAGCACGCCGCCAAGCATTCCAAGCACGCCCGTGGATATTTCATATACTACGTTTGACGCGCCGTGCGAAAGAGCCTCATTCAAGAGCTGCGTCGAGCCGTAAAACGCCACGCCTGCCGCCGCCCAGACAAGTGCTATCACAGACTCGCATATCATGGCTCCGTAGAACACCTTGCGACCTTCCTTTTCGGAGGTGATGCACTTTGACATCATTGGTGACTGCGTTGCATGGAAGCCGGATATCGCGCCGCAGGCGACTGTTATGAACATATACGGCCAGATATGGGTTCCTTCGGGGTGCAGGTTTTTTAATGTGATCTCCGGAATCGTATATTTCCCTCCCGAAAAAACGATGCCCCCTATTACCGCGCAGGCCATGACTATCAAAAGCACTCCGAATACGGGGTAAAGCTTTCCTATCAGCTTGTCGATCGGAAGCAGGGTTGCAAGAAGGTAGTAAACGATTATCACGACCGTCCAAAACCTTGCGTCCATAAAACCCGGAATGAGCTTTGCGATAAGCCCGGCCGGGCTCGTGACAAATACAGTGCCGCAAAGGATCAGAAGCACTACCGAAAACAGGTTCATAAAAACATTTGCGGCTTTTCCGAGATATATGCCCGAAAGCTCCGCTATAGACGCCCCGTCATGCCTCATGCTGACCATGCCGCACATAAAGTCGTGTACAGCGCCGCCGAAGATTGCGCCGAAGATTATCCACAGAAAGACCACCGGTCCGAACACCGCGCCCATAAGCGCGCCGAATATCGGACCCGTCCCCGCGATATTCAAAAGCTGGATAAGAAAAGCCTTCCATGTCCTGATCGGGACAAAATCCACGCCGTCTTTCTTCCTGAATGCCGGTGTTTCCCTACCATCCGGAGCGAATGCCTTTTCGGCCACCCTGCCGTACAGCATGTAGCCGACTATCAGTATAACAAACGATATAAATAAAGAGATCATATGCTGCCTCCCTTGTTGTTTTTCTCGCGGACGGTCTTCACATATCTGTATACGGCGAAGCCTATGATGCCGGCCCATGCGATACATAAAAGAGTGATGAGTATCACGGAACTGTTCGGAAGGGGACCCTCCACCGCGGCGAGCCTTGCGGCCTCCTCCGCGTCCTGAGCGCTTACATTGCCCTCCTCTGTATCAGTGGCGTCGGGAAGCTTAACTATCCTTATCTGGTCGAGCTTGTAGAGCGATGTGACATTTGCAAAGAGGGTCTTGAAATACTCCTCATCGATGGTTTTCTTTCGCCTGGTATCCTTCGTGACGCTCTCTATAAGCTCTCCCGCGGCGTCGCGCAGCGATGCGGAGCCGTTGAATACGGGAGTCACGAATGTATTGGCTGTGTTGTCGAGAAGAAGCTTCGCCGCCTCTATCTTCACGTGGTAGTACAGGTCATTGTCCTCTCCGCACCTTGCGAGGTAGTCCTTATAGGTATCGGTCTGTCTGGCCTTGGTCGTCACGGGGACGTAGCCCTCGGTCTGCGAATATGCGATCTGCACCTCGTTCGTCAGCATGAACTGCATGAACAGCCATGAAGCGATCACCTCATCATGATCCTCCCTGTTGAAGATGCACATGGAAGGTCCCTGTGAGATCATCTTCGGGTCATCCACATTAAACTGCGGGACAGCCATGACCTGAGTCTCAAAATCCACTACCGCTCCCTCGTGGATATCCATAAGAGGAGCGTCCGATCCCAGCCATGAAGCGCCCGCCGTCGAGTCGATGGCGAAAAGGCATTGCCCCGCGTTGAAGAAGTTGCCGGGGTAGCTGGATATCTTAAATGTTGAAAAGGAACGCGATTTGGCGTGGACAGACACCTCTTTCAGTATATTCTTTGTGTCGTCATTGAATATCTGTACCGAGCCGTCAGGCTGCGAGTATCCCGCGCCCAGCTGCTTTAGCATCGTGATCATCATATTGTCGGTGGACTTGTAGATGAAGGGTATCATGACGTTCTGACCGTTCACCTTGAAGTTGCCGTCGGCACCCTTCTCCATCGCCGCCTCTGATACCTCCCACACGAAATCCCATGTGAGCGTCTCGGGGATGGTGTAGCCCATCTTCTCTATGTAGGTCTTGTTGATATAGCAGGCTTCCGTGGAGCGCATATACGGCAAGGCATAGCACACGCCCCCTATCCTGCACTCCTCCAGATACTCCGGCACGATCTCCTCCTTCGTTGGGCTGTCGAACTTCACCTTCGCCCCGCCGAGACCGTAGTTCTTGTCCTTCATGAGCTCGTCCAGATTCACGACGATATTCTGTCCTGTCATGTAGGTCGCGATATGGTCCGGATAGGTTATGCACACATTCGGAGTGGTTCCTGTCGCGATATTCGTTATGACATCGTTGTAGATCTTGCCGTAATCGGTGTAGAGTCTGATATTGACATCGATATTCGGGTAGAGCTTCTCGAAATCCTCCACCGCCTTGTTGTAGATATTCGTCTGGGTCTTGTTCGTATCGTTCTTCGCCCAGAAGGTTATCTCGTATTTCTTAGTCTCGTCGAATGCGTACTCATCCTCCAGCACCACATCCGTGAACTGCTTCTCGGCGCCGTGGCATCCGGTCAGGGCAAACAGAGCCGAAGCGGCAAGCAAAAGAGCCTTTTTCATCCCTTTGTACCTCCTCTCGACACTCCCGCCATTATCTTGTTCCTGAACACAAGGAAAAGCACGATAAGGGGTACGGAAATGATAACGACAGCCGCCATCATCGCGGGTATGTTCTCGCGTCCGAAGCCATTCTCCCGTATCTCCTGGATACCGTTTGACACGAGGAAATAGTTCTGATCGTCCGTGATGAGTCGAGGCCACACATACGAGTTCCAGCACTCGATGACCTTGAGGATTATTATGGTCACTATGGTGGGCTGCGATATGGGTATCATCACACGGAACAGGTACTTTATATCGCTTGTTCCGTCGACTTTCGCCGCCTTATATAATTCCTCCGGTATCTGCTCAAAATTTTCCTTAAGAAGGTAAATATAGAACACAGAGGTTATGGAAGGCAGTATCAGTCCGGCAAACGTATTGCGCAGATTCAGCTCCGTGATGGTCACAAAATTCGTTATGACCACGAGCTCGTTCGGTATCATCATAAGAGACAGAAAGAGCGCGAAGATCACGTTCTTGCCCTTGAAGTTAAGTCTCGAAAAGGCGAAAGCCGCAAATACTATCACTATCATCATCAGGGCGGTCGTTACCACCGTGAATATGAGTGTGTTCAGGAAATAGTTTCCGAGAGGTACCGCGGAGAATGCCTCCGTATAGTTGTCAAAGGTCGGATTCGTCGCTATGAATCTCGGTATGTTCTCCGAATTGTAGGAGCCGTAGCTCTTAAAAGAAGTCAGAACCATCCAGTAGAAGGGGAACAGCACGATGACTGCCCAGATGCCGAGGAAGGTGTAGAGGAGAACATTTTTAACAGTGTTTTTCTTCATGTCCGCCCCCTTATATCTTTACCTTGGTCTTCGAGCTGGCCATCAGGTTCACGCATGTGATGGTAAATACTATCGCGAACAGTATGAGCGCCGCGGCCGATGCGTACGAAGGATAACCGCCGCTGTCACCATAGAGCATATCGTAGATATAACCCACGAGTGTGTTCATTCCGGCAGCGTTCAGATTCGTTCCGAACAGAGCCACCACATCTGAGTAGGCCTTGAACGCGCCTATAAAGCCGGTGATCACCAGATAGAATATCATGGGGCTTATCATCGGCAGAGTGATCTTACAGAACATGCGCAGCGATCCCGTGCCGTCGACTCTCGCCGCGCGATAGTACACGGGATTCACGCTGGCCAGGGCGCTGGT
>DGVE01000055.1 GCA_002395865.1 Lachnospiraceae bacterium UBA4292
CCGTGCTGCCACTTGTAGATCGCCTGAGGCGTCGTGAAGCCGAATATGTCCTGAAGATCTCTTACTGTAAGACCTGCAGCCTGTCTCAGCCTCGTGATATTTCTGCCTGTTGCCACCATGTCTATGGTGGGTATGCTGTTCATCTTGATTTCCTCCTTCCTGCCCGGTGCATCGGCTCCGGGCGGGAAGTATCCTACTCGGACGCCTTGAAATTGTATACCGGCTTCATGACATCGATAACATCCACAGACTCCCTTATAACGTCGATAATATCTGCCAGACTCTTGTATGCCATCGGTGCCTCGTCCAGTGTGTTTTCATTGACGGAGGTCGTGTATACGCCCTCCATAGCCTTTTTATACTCCTCCAGATCCAGTGAATTCTTAGCCTTCGTTCTGGACATCAGTCTTCCCGCTCCGTGCGGGGCCGAATAGTTCCAGTCCGGATTGCCCTTTCCTACAGCAAGTACGCTTCCATCCCTCATATTTATCGGAATCAGCACTTTCTCACCACTGTGGGCCGCTATCGCGCCCTTTCTCAAAATCATTTCATCTGTATTGATATAATTATGAATGGTGTGAAAGCCCTCGCTGCCTGAGAGCCCCGCTCTTTCAAGAATGATCTCAGCCATCTTCTCCCTGCTTCTTCTCGCAAATGCCTGGCATATCACCACATCGTGGAGATAATCCTCCAGATATCTGCCCGAAAGATAGCAAAGATCCTCCGGCATACTGGTCTCACTCTCATAGACCTGATAATGAAGCTGCTTCAGAGCTGCCTCTATCTCGGACTTTCTGCCCTGCTCCTTGTAGGTCCTTATGATCTCATCGCGCTTTTCGAAGTATTCTCCGTAGCCGCGGTTGAGATCGATCGCGAGCTTCTGATAGTGCTCCGCCACCTGTTTTCCGAGATTTCTCGAACCCGAATGAATGATCAGGTAATGTGTTCCGTCACATGCCACATCTATCTCGATAAAGTGGTTGCCGCCGCCTAAAGTTCCCAAGGATCTCTCCAGACGTCTCGCGTCCTTTAACTCCCTGTAACACTTAAGGCCTGTCAGATCGAACTTCTCCTGACGGCCCTCCCACACATTCATGCCCGAAGGTATGAAATGAGCGGCCTCATCCACCTTTTCAAAATCCACCGCTCCCTTTCCGAGAGTGATAGTGTACATACCGCAGCCGATATCGACGCCGACCACATTCGGAACGGCCTTGTCGGTTATCGTCATGGTCGTTCCTATGGTGCAGCCCTTGCCCGAATGCACATCAGGCATGATTCTGATCTTCGAGCCCTGCGTCATGGGATAATCACACATGCGCCTGATCTGCTCCACCGCCTCGTCCTCTATCACACGTGCGTAGCAGATCGCTGTATTCACTTTTCCTTTGATCTCCATAAGATCCATGCCATTCACCTCTTTTACTATGCATAATTCGCAGAAAAACAAAAATACCGCTCATCCTCTGCATACAGGATAAGCGGTATCATAAAGTCATTATGAGCTGCAGTCCCTGCCTATCCGGCAAGTCCTGTATATGCCCCAGTGTTCCCTATGCACTTACCCTTAAATGAGTACATGAATCCTAAGCCCCGTCCTGATATAAGATCGAGAGGTGCTTTCTTGCTTTCGATATACGCAAAATTATTTCCGAACACTGTAAGCATTTCTTATCCTTTCCCGGACCCAGGTGCGGTCCGAATTTTCTGCAAAAAACTATAGCACATATTCTGCGCTTTGTCATCTGTTTTTTTAAGGTTTTACACTTTCTGTCGCAGTATAGCACCAAAAAAAGGGCTTGTCATTATACTTGTAGTATAAAACATCATTTTCAATCAAACCGGTCAGCAAGGGGCAGCCCCCACTCCTCCACCTCATCGCAGGTGTCACACAGTCCCACATAGTAGGCATCCGGCTCGCCCAGCTCATTATGTATCTCCTCCGAGTCGTAGACCATGTACATTATATCCTCGCTGCCGATCTCAGCCAGATGATCCACATACTCCTGAGGAATATCGCTGTTTGAATAATACAGATCATATGCCCCGAAGCAGTGGAGCATCTCATGCGCATAGGTGCAGGGCTTCACCGGTTCGGTGGTCGTATACTCCGTATATTCCTCCGGGGTAGCCTGCACAGAAGTATCATCTGTAACGATCTCTACATGATCCGCACTGTCTGTGACGGCTTCCTGTTCAGTCGAGCTCTCCTTCACCACAATCACTCCCGTGGTCTCATCCGCCACGGTTACCGGGACAACACCATTATCCGCACCGGAGCATGCTGAGAGGAAGATCGCGGCTGAGATGAGTACGATCGAGGGAGCGGTTATTCGATTGTTCATCACACAAAACAACTTATTTTGCATCACCATTTCTAATAATATATTTTCTGTTGTTAGTATTTCCTACCGCTTCGATCTCGTCCATTTTACTGATAATGGCTCTTATGCGTTGTTCGCTTAAGTTTAGTATCTGCGACATTTCTCTTACTTTCATTGAACCATTTTTCTGGAGCATTTCTATTATTATGTTTTCATGCTCGATCGTCTTACTGCGCTTGGAAACTTCGCTTGATATCTTCGCTTGCAAACTTTGCTCGTTTTCTTCACTCGTTTTCTTCGCTTGTTTTCTTTGCTTGTTTTCTTCGCTTGTTTTCTTTGCAATTTTTCCGCTTAACGGTAGCGTGAGTATTGTACGGTCAGGCCCATACTGCTCCTCGATCACCGGCGCATCCCACTTATTATTTTCCCATACCGAGAAGATATTCGGAACGCCACTGCCTGCCCTCTCTCCAATCGAGAGAAGATTAAGCATCTTTAGGATCGCGCTGTTTCTCGGATCCGATATGCCACCTCTCAACATCTGGTTTTTTCCGGTACGTATGCTTCCCGGGTTCTGCATGACGATCTTATCCTGTTCTTTCAGGATAACAAGACCTCTGGGAAGATAAAAATCTGCATTCACTATACAGTTCGCAAGCGCCTCTCTTACGGCTTTATGAGTCGGAGTATCTTCCACGCGCGACAGTCCGTTTAACACAAATGGCTTGGGAAGGTCTCTAGAGAGCCTGTTATACACACGGAAAAAGAAATCAAAGAGATTCCCTGACCATTCGCCTGAACTTGACTGTATGCGGTCTGTCCAACGGATCGTCGGGTCAAGCACCTCTCTGTAATCAAGGAAATAGGTGGGAAAATAGCTTACGATCCTATACTCCTCGCCGAACATTAAAAGCCCCGCAACAGTCGGTCTTAGTTCTCCGTTCTTCAGTCTGCCGGCGGCACCGATTTTTTCAACGAATTCCTCTTTTGGCAGATTTTCCCACACATGCCCCGGTTTCACGGCACTGAAGTAATTGCGATATGCCTGCACTGTTTCATCGCTGAGTTCCTTAAGCGTATAGTC
>DGVE01000185.1 GCA_002395865.1 Lachnospiraceae bacterium UBA4292
TCCAGAATGCCCCATCTGAGAAGAAAACCGTTTAAGTATCCGTATCTGTCACCTGTGAGGATGACGTTCCAGATCAGGTACGCCTGACCGCAGATGGAGGGCGCGTAGAAAATGAGTGTCAGGAAAGCTCTGAGCTTGCCCCTGAACTCGTTGATGATCCATGCGAACAGGAGGCAGAGCAGGTAGCTGACAGGTCCCGTGATGACCGCAAGGATCAGTGTGTTCTTCAGTGAAACGATGAATATATCGTCATCGAGGAAGAGCTTGATGTAGTTGTCCCAGCCTATGAAGGTGGGTGCCTCGAGCATGTTGAAGTAGGTAAAGCTCAGCACGATCGAGGTGAGGACCGGCAGCACTGTGAAAACGAAGAACAGTATGAAATACGGAGCGATCATGAAATATGACGCCTTGCTCCTCGCCATCCTCTTGCCGAGAGTGGAATTCTTTCTGACGTTAGCCAGTATCTCTTCGTTAGATGTCATTTACTTCCTCCTCTCAGTCCAGTCCGAACTCTGCTCGCTTGAATTCGATCTCCTCGTCGATCAGGAGCACCTTGTCCATGAGCTCCTCTCTCGGGGATACCGTATCCGTCTGCGTGGTTACAGAGTAGAATGCGTTATTGATGTTACGCCATGTGAAGTAGCTTCCGGGCACCTGAGGTATTCCGAGAAGTCTGCTTCTCTGCTCAAGCAGTGTCTCGAGGTCGCTGGTCGGCCAGTTGAGCTGTCCGAATGCCTCGTTGTTCGCGGTGGCCACTCTCGCGGAAGCACCCATGAGCGCCTCCATCTCTCTCGAGTACTGTACCTGAGTCTCCTTGGATGTCCACCATTTTACGAACTTCCAGCAGCTCTCATCATGCTTGGTCTTGGCCATGATGACGCAAGCCGTGCCTGCGCTGCCCGCGCTCCTGTCCACAGTCTCCTTCTCTCCGTCTCCGTCGAGATCCTTCGCCGTGCCGGGGATCGCAGCCATGCCCCACAGACCCTTGATATCGGGAGCCGATACCTGAAGGTTGTTGTAGGTGCTTATATCGGAAATAATAATAGGACACTCACCTGTCCTGAAACGCTCCTCAACTGAGGTCTCCTTGTCAAGCGTGTAATCCGTGTAATATGCGCAGTACTCTTTAAATGCGTTGATGCCCTCGTCGTTGTTCAGAAGCGACTTGGAACCGTTCTCGTTGTAGTACTCTCCACCGTTCTGGTACAGGAACATGTCGAATACCTGTTCCTGAGGCAGCATACCGAACTCCATCTGATTCTGCGAGAGGACCGCCATCGCGATCTTCACATCATCCCACGTCTTCGGGACCTCAATACCGATCTCGGAGAGGATATCCTTCCTGTAGAACATCATGAGATAGGTCTGTGTCTCGGGAAGCGCGTATGTGGCACCGTTGAACTGGAACGCCCTGTATGCGCTCTTGTTAAATCTGCCGAGCACCTCGTCAAGGTCGGGGAACTTCGATAGGTCGACGACCGCATTTCTTATACCGTAGTTCATCGGCACATCGTTGCCTACCTGAATGGCCACATCCGGGCCCTGCCCCGCGAGTGTCGCCTGAAGGAGCGTGCTGACATCGACGAGCATCACGTTTACCGGAACACCGGACTCGTTCGTGAATGTCTCATCGATCATGGACTTTATTACGTTTGCCTGGTCACGTCCGGTACCTACCCAGAGGGTGATGGCCTCGGAGGTCTGGCTCGCGTCAGCCACATTACCCACCTGGTTGTAGTCGATGATGAACGAGAAGAAAAGTCTCTCAAACTCATAGAGGAAGCTGTCGAACCAGCCCGTCTTTGAGACCTTGACATCCTGTGCGGGTGAGGTGATGTAGATAGTATCGAGCTGAAGCGGCTGGCTGAGTACCTGAGTGATCCAGTTACCGCAGGCTCTGACATTGATCTTGAAGGTTCCGATGGTCTTGGAGAAGTCCTCCACGTCCTCAGACAGCTCCTCGAGCTCATCGCGCATGGTCAGGAGCACCGTCTCCTTATCGGAGCCCTTGCCCGCCACGTCGCGCAGTCTCTTGATGACATCGTCGAGTCTCTTCGAGAGGTCAAGGCACTGCGCGGGAAGGCCCGGAAGGCTCGCCTCTATCTGATAGTCTCTGTCGGCGTCGGGTGAGACACCTGTGATTCTGATGACGTTTCTGTATACCGAGTTCAGGTCCGTAACGATATCCTGAACATCGCTGATGATCTGAGAGAAATCTCCGAGAACGACCTCCATGCGGATGGTGTGCTCGCCCTGCTCAAGATATACCTTGTAGGGATTGCCTTCCTTGTCCGCAAGGACCTCTGTCCTCCAGTTCTGCGCGTAGTTGAAACCGTAATCCGAGAACTCCTCGAAGGGAACTTCGCCGTCAATGGTGATCTTTCTCGAAACATAGATACCTCTCACGAAGTTCTGCTTGTCAAAGAGCGCCAGATTGTAAAGACCCGTTTCCGAGACCGTGAAGTTCCACTCGATCCACTGGCCTGTGAGTCTCCACGAGTTGCCGCCGATGGAGTTGTTCTTGAGCTCCTTGGCGCTTGACGGATACACCGCCGGAGAAGACTGATCCTGTACGGGATAGAGCATCTGCGAGTTGGTCTTGGAAGCGTTCTCGGCCTCGATGCGGATCGTCTGTCCGCTCGTGTCCTTCGCTCCCGCTGCCTCCCACTGCGCAAGCTTCTCGGCGTATGTGGGAATGACATCGACCTGACCGAGCTTCAGCCTTCTGATAAGCATCGGCTCACGAAGCGATACCATGGTGAGCGTGTGCTTTCCCTTTTCCAGATAGAAGCCGAGCTCGCTCGTCACGTAGCCTTCGCTGTCGTACAGATATGACTCCATCCACTCAGGCGCCTCGAGAAGTGAGGGCTTTAAGTCATTGCCCTGATTGTCCACTTCCCAGCTGAGCATCGAAATACCCTGCGGATCGGTATAGTATTCCTTCACTTCGTTCGAATAAACTCTGTCGAAAAGGACATCGGCACACTCCTGATAGGGAAGCGCTCCGTCTATAAAGAAGCCACGCTCTATCGAAGAGCTTGCACCCTCTACAGGTATGTAATTTATCGAGAGGAAATACCATCCGGTCTGGGGAACATCCACATCGTACTCTATAAGTCCGCTCTCTGCGGTAAGCACCGCGTCGCCGCTTATATAGCTGTCATTGTCCGGATCCGGCAGGTAATCCGTCCTTACCTCCGGCTTGCTCTCCACATCGTTTCCGTCCGCGTCCTTGGTTCCGTCGGTGTATCTGACGTAGTCCCTGCCCTCGATGATGATCTCCTGAGAGGGCTTGCTGTCGTCGTGCTTTGCCGAATAGGCAGCGTAGGAATCGATACTCTTGTCGACGATGTAGGTTCCGATTATGTCCTCATAATCATCAAGCGGTGTGTCCGTCTCAGCGAATACGGGGAAGCTCATGGTCCCTGCCGTCATCACTAATGACATAAACGCCGCAAGCGCGCGGACATGTTTCCTCTTTGTCATTGTCTGTACCTTGCCGCAGGCATGGTGCCGTACAATGCCGTGCCTGCCGCGGCATTGCAGCAGCCGGGATTCGGCTGCAGTTACTCATCAAACCATTCTTTTTCTTCTTCGGGTCCCTCAAACTTCGGCATATAGCGCTTCAGCGCCGGCTCCACGAGGTAAGTGGAGGCATATACCCAAAGTCCGGGCAGAAATACGGAGCATGGTATGGGCAGATAGAAAAATGCCGCCCATGCAAGCCCCACAGGTACAGCCGCCAGCAAAAGCGATCTGACAGGCTGCAGAAATATCATCTTAAGCGCCATCCTGGCCATCCTGACCATTCCGACATCGAACCTCGATATGACCGCCATGAGATATATGACCCATGCAAAGGCTATGACCGAGACGACTATGTAGATCAGGTATAGGGGCTTCAGTTCATCCCACTGTCCCGTGAGGACCAGACCGGTGTTGAACCATATGAGCGCCCCTGCGGCGATCAATATGATATTAAATACGAGAGAACACTTGAACGCTCTCTTGAAATTTCTGAAAAACTCTCTGACGGGATATCCGACATCGTGTCTTATGCTCTTCGCAACCGCATAATAGAAGGAGCTTCCGGCCCCCACTATCGTGACTACCGGGAGGCTGCACAGAGCCCACACCAGCGACAGGATCACGAGCTGTCCGAACTTCGTCAGAAATGTCATAAATGGTCCGTCGACCGCGAAAAACCTCTCCATCGTGTCAGTCGAGCGGATATGTCTTCAGATCCGGCAGCGTATCCAGAGTCACCGTCAGTGGACTCGCATAGGCCTTCTCAAGGACCTCCTTGGTCGTGTAAGCCTCGGAATAGCGGTTGTACTTGGAGTTCTTCAGCACAAACTCTCCGCACCATGTACAGAAGTAGCCCCACATCGCGCCGTCCATATAGCACTTCTCGGGATCTGGCACGCAGCCGTTCTCGGAAAGGACCACGAGCTTGTGTGTATCCGTGTAAGAGGCTGCCTCGAAAAACTTCGGGGCCTGTGAGCTGTCCACCTGATTGCCCGGGTAGATATCCTCACCTATGATATCGACATACTCATCACCCGGATACCATTCAGCGTCCTGACCGTTCCAGAGCCAGATGAGATTGTTAAGGCCGTACTCATTCGTGAGTTTGTCGTAGAGGAGCTTCCACAGCGCCTTGTAGGGCTCTGCACCGCTCGCGCCCCACCAGAACCATCCGCCGCTTGC
>DGVE01000069.1 GCA_002395865.1 Lachnospiraceae bacterium UBA4292
CTTGCAAATGTGCAGCTGAACCTACAGGCGGCTTACAAGAACTTTTTCACCGTGAAAGGAACAAGGCACCCTAAATTCAAGAGCAAAAAGACTGCACGCGCTTCCTATACCACCAATAATCAGAAAGGTACTGTTTCCATTGATTTCGGAAATGGAACTATCCGCCTGCCCAAAGCGGGCAATGTAAAAGTAGTGATCCATCGCATACCTGATCCGGCATGGGTTCTGAAATCTGCAACGGTATCAATGGAGCGTGACGGCAGTTATTACATATCCGTTCTTTTTGAAATCAAACAAGCCCTGCCCGAAACGTTTGAGCACCCCGAACTTAACGCAGTCGGCCTTGATTACAAGTCGGACGGCTTATATGCAGACTCAGACGGCAATGTGAGTGGTTCACCAAAGTATTACCGTAAGGCTCAAAATAGGCGTACGCATGTACAGAGGGGTCTACGTAACAAGGAAGAGGGCTCCAATAACTACAAGAAACACAATCTCAAGCGTGCTAAGATCGAACGCCATGTTGCAAATCAGAGAAAAGACCATCTGCATAAGCTGAGTACCGCGATAGCCAAGCGATACGATCTTGTAGCGGTCGAAACTCTTGATATGAAAGCTATGTCAAACAAAGGTTTTGGAAATGGCAAGGCGACTCTCGATAATGGCTGGGGTATGTTTGTCAGAATGCTTGAATACAAGCTTGCCCGCAGAGGGAAGGTGCTTATCAAAGTAGATAAGTGGTATCCATCCAGCCAGTTGTGTCACTGTTGCGGTACTCAAAACCAAGAACTAAAGGATTTATCCATGCGTAAATGGATATGTCCCTCGTGTGGATCTGAGCACGACCGTGATACCAACGCCGCAATCAATATCAAAAGGGAAGGTATAAGACAGTATCTATCCGGTGTATCGGCCTGATATACCGGAATATGGTAGGGCGGGAACCGCCCGAACCTATAACGCCTGCGGAGCCCACAGCCTCTGCCGTGCGGAGTATGCTCCGTTTTGGTAAGCTGCAGCGTTGAAGCAGGAAGCTCGGTCGTTTATGACCGAGTAAGTTCACTTACACTCTGCTAATTTATATTCCCCGCTTAGTCAAAAACTGCTTGACAAACCGGATTGAATCGATTACGATGCATAGTAGATGGAGCATCCTGCCGATAAGTGGATTGTAGACGAGGGTATATCTATCCAACTAACAGTGACGGATGTACTGAAATGGCTGTGCATATTTTTGCACAGCCGTTTTTTGCTTTTGGGGTAAGGCTATGGATAATAATACTGAACTGAAATTATATAGGGTCATTCCTTCGTATACGGAGTTTTTGCGTGATGAATCTTTGGGAGGAGACTTAAGAGTTCAGATGGTTAAAGGAAAAGAAGCGAGACCTTTTATTGGCATTTTGACCATGTGCAATGGTCAAAACTACTGTATACCACTTACACGAATAGAAGGGAAGGAAAAACTTAGCGGAAAAGGTGGTACTAAGAGAGGGGCCATTGACTATTCCCCCATCATTATAAATGGTGTGCCAAAAGCCGGAATTCAATTCAGCAGGATGATACCTGTACCCGATAATGTGCTTCGTGAATTGGATGTTAAAGACCATAAACATGATCTAAAACGTCAGAAAGATGATAAGCGGCTACGCAGAGAGGAATTGGAGTGGATTCGCCAGAATAGGCACGATATTATCAACAAGGCGCAAACGTTATATAATGCTTACATATCCGGGATGCAGTTTAAAAGGCGTGATGATTGTCTGAATTTCCCACAGCTTGAAACTCTTTGCAAGGATTACGAGCGCATACATGTTCCGCAGCACCATGATCAAGGTAAGAGATGAATTAGCCGGCCTTTTTGAACATATTTGGTTTGCTTTTTTATTAGATAATCTGTATAATAGTGTTTAGTAGCATGCGAGGGGGTATTAGGATGGGGCATACACAGGAAGAGATAAAAGCCATAGTTGACAGGCAGAGGCAGTTCTTCATGTCGGGGAAGACACTGGATGTGGAGTGGCGCGTAAGACAGCTCAAGAGGCTCAGGAAGGCCGTCTGCGAGCACGAGGAGATGCTTAAGGCGGCTTTGTACGAGGACCTCGCTAAAAGCCCCGTGGAGGCCTATCTGTGCGATATAGGTCCTGTCATAGTGGAGATAAACGAGATATTAAAAGGCATCAGGAAATGGGCTGCTCCCGAGAAGCATTACAGCGGTATGATGTGCTTTCCGAGCACTAAGACCACGGTCTACAAGATGCCATACGGCGTGTCACTGGTAATAAGCCCGTTCAACTTCCCGATACTGCTCACGCTTGGCGTTCTGGCGGCTTCCATCAGCGGCGGCAACACCGCTGTGATAAAGGCCAGCTCGAAATCCGCAGCGAGTACGAGGGCGCTGAAGAAGCTGATAGAGGATACATTTCCCGAGAAGTATGTGACCGTGATAGACGGCGGACACGATGTGGCGGATATGTGCCTCGAGCAGAGATTTGACAAGATATTCTACACAGGTTCGCCTGCGGTGGCGAAGCACGTCCTCGAGGCGGCTTCACACAATCTGACGTCCGTGGCTCTTGAGCTCGGAGGTGAGACAGGCAACTGGGCAGTCGTAAGAAAGGACGCCGACATAAAGGACGCCGCACGCAAGATAGCCTTCTTCAAGCTCTGCAACGCGGGCCAGATCTGCATAAATATCAATCAGATCGCCGTGGCGAGGGAGATAGCGCACGATTTCCTCGAGGAACTTAAGAAGGAATTCGTCCGCCAGATAGGCGAGAGGGCCGAGGAGAACCCCGACTATCCGAAGCTCATAACCTCCGCGGTATATGATAAGTGCGAGAGGCTGACGGAAGAGTACAGGGACAGAATAGTATTCGGAGGAAGCGGTGACAGAGCTTCCTGCCGCTTTGCGCCGACGATCATTTACCCTGTGGGAGAGGACGAGGACATAGTAAAGCATGAGCTTTTCTGCCCGCTGCTCCCCGTGGTACCTTTCGAGGACGGGGCGGTCGATAAGCTCATGCGAATGATAGGGCAGAGGGAGCACCCCCTCGCCATGTATGTGTTTACTTCGGATATGAAGTGGGCGGATCATGTCATGTCCACTCAGCAGTTCGGTGGAGGCTGCATCAATGAGGTCTGCATCCACATGATGGTCAGGGGCGTGCCGTTTAACGGTACGGGTCACTCCGGTATGGGAGCCTACCACGGAGAGTGGGGATTTCGCGAGTTCACCCACCCGCAGACCGTGCTCACGGGAAGCACGCGTTTTAATCTGCCGCTCAGGGAGCACCCGTATTCGGGCAAGAGCGGTGACCTGAAGCTGAAGCTTCTGAAAATGTTTGAGAGGTAGGGCCTACACTCCGCGGACCATCACCACGGCGTGAAACTCCTTATCCTCCTCGGAATAATACAGTTCCAACTGTCCGTCGTATTTTTCTGCAATACGGCGGACACTTTTTATGCCTAGGCCGTGGCCGTCCTCAGTGCCGGAGGGCAGCTTTCCCTCACTGTCAAAAGGCGTGGTGTCGCATGAATTCGTCACGCTGACGGTCGTGAGGCTCTCATCGCCGCGGATAATGACTGTCACGAAGCCGCTGCCGGGAGCCTGTTTCTCCACCGCATGGTATGCATTGTCCAGAAGATTGCACA
Organism: Lachnospiraceae bacterium UBA4292; assembly: GCA_002395865.1. GTDB lineage: Bacteria > Bacillota > Clostridia > Lachnospirales > Lachnospiraceae > UBA4292. The sequence continues at coordinate 3,655 of DGVE01000069.1, forward strand.
TAAGCGCGGTGGTGTCGCCCGCGGACATGTTAGAAAGAGCCGGACCGAACACATTCACCTCATAATCCGCGCCGGCCTTTTTGAATTCGGACGCGTAGCGGCGCAGAATGGAATTTAAGAGACTGTTGGAGCAGTACTCGCGCGGCAACATGGAGGTGTCGATGAGCTCGTTTATGTACTCGAAGGCCTCGGCGCTCTTTCCCTCGCGGCTGAGCTCCCTGATGGTCAGAAGGTGGTTCTTGATGTCGTGCACCAGTATCTTCTGGCGGGTATCCGCCTCGATCATCGACTCGCCGTACTTGGCGTCGGCTACCTCCTGATGAGTGATGACGGCCGCCTCCTGCCTCCTGAGAAACACTCTGTTTACCACTCTGATGGCAAGACAGAGCAGGCAGATCAGGATATAGATCATTGCGGTAACGGCATAGAGATCATATTTTTTGAGATTGCCAAAATATGTCCTAAAGACACTGTATGCATTGCCCATAACCACCAGCGCACAAACAGCCGATATGATGGATGTGTTGCATCCTGTGTCCTCACGGTATAGTGAGCTGTGTATGTAGAGTCCTCCGGCAATCTTGCTGATACAGATAAAGAGTATTGAATATTTGATCACAAAGGAAGCATGATCATTGTCGTGGAAGACAAAGACAAGCATCAATGCTAACGGCAGCCCCTCAGCCAGCGTGATTATAAAGAGTCTGAATAACAGTGCCTTAAGCCGTACCGGTCTGTTATGCATAAGCAGATACAGATATGCCCCGTATGCGCCGAGCATTGCAAACAAGGAGCAATAAAAAGCATAGGCCACCACGGCATCGGACAATTCATTGCAAAACAGCAGAAAGAACAAGACCGAAAAGGTCAGTGATATGTATAAAATCCGCCCGAAGCGCCTGATCCTGGTGACGGAATAGCCGAAGAATACGGGTATATCCGCAAGACAGGATGCCATAAAAAGAGAAGTAATGGGACCTACCATCAGTCATTTACCTCCAGATAAAGTAGATAGTTTTTCTTGAAATCATTGTAGCGTCTCCTCGAAAGAAATACTCTGTGCCTTCCTCCGCACAGCTCTATCTCATCGTGCGTAAAGCCTGTCACGTAGCCCATATTTACGATAAAGCTCCTGTGCGGGGAGAAGAAGCTGCCGCTGCCAAGCCTCTCCATCCAGTCGGACATGGTGACAGCGCATCTTATATCGTCATTTGCTGTGTGCACGGTAGAGCCGTGGCCGTCGCTTTCTATCATGATGATATCGCCCGAGCGCAGTGAGACAGTGCCTGAAGGCGTCTCGATGACTACCGGCCGGCTCTTGGACATGTACTGCCTTATGGCCTCCTTAAGGTTGCGGTCAAATCTCGCAGGCACTATCGGCTTTGACAGGTACCTGAAGGTGTTAAAGCGCAGAGCGTCATCCAGATAATCCATGTAGGATGTGATCACTATTATGATCACGTGGCGGTTGCGGCTCTTCAACTGCCTGCCGACCTCCACACCGCCGATGCCGGGCATCTCCATATCGAGAAACACTATATCGAAGTCGCCTCCCGCAAGGAGCGCCGCCCCTTCAGTAAATGTACACACTTCGGGCATGTCCTGCCCGGAGCCGGCGAAAAAAGACCTCACCAGCTCCTCGATCTGCCTGACCATGCGGATATCATCATCACATATCGCAATTTTCATGACTGTATTCTCTTTCGATCCTCTTCCGGAAGTATCTGAGACAAGTATAAGACATATGCGACTTTTGTCAAGGCGGTTGGGCATGCCATTCATGCCCCGTGGGCTGCCATTTGCGCAGCAGGTTATACTACAGGTTCAAAAAACAACAAAAATTAAAATTTGTTGGACATGTGTTGGACAGGGCATAGTATACTGCGGCGCGTAAGGTGCAGCTTGGGCACTTAATAATCAGTATGATATGGTAAAGAGAGGGAACTCAATGATTCGATGATCAGCCTGTAGCTTTATTACCGGATATTTCAAAGCACCGCGGCTTTTTGCCGTGCTTGCGATCCTTTTCGCGCTCAGGCACAGAAAGAAGAACGGTTCCGGCGGCATCGGAAGCATCGTATTCGCTGCGATCGCCCTGATCGTGGGTATCAATAAGTTCACCGAGGATTTCAACAAAGTATTCGAAGAGATGAACAAGAGCAACACAAACAAGTAGTTACAGGTATTGAGGGGTTAAAAACGGCGGGTCGACCGCCGTTTTTTATGCCGTGTTACATTCGCCCAAGTATGGGAGCGTCGTTCTTCTTTTCGAGGCTTTCCTCGATAGGTTATCCATCGTCTCGGATGTCCATCAAGAATATGCAAAAAGTGTAACTATTCAGAACCATGCAGGA
>DGVE01000097.1 GCA_002395865.1 Lachnospiraceae bacterium UBA4292
TCTGGGCCTGCAAGAACTATGACGGTGATGTAATGAGCGACATGGTGGCGACCGCGTTCGGCTCTCTGGCCATGATGACTTCTGTTCTCGTGACACCGGACGGCAAGTACGAGTACGAGGCTGCTCACGGCACCGTTCAGAGACATTACTACAAGCACCTTGCGGGAGAGAAGACCTCCACGAACTCTGTCGCTACGATATTCGCATGGAGCGGTGCGCTCAGAAAGAGGGCGCAGCTCGACGGTCTCGCAGAGCTCGAGGCATATGCTGACAAGCTCGAGAAGGCTACCATCGACACGATCGAGAGCGGATACATGACAGGCGATCTGGCAGCGATGTCCACACTTCCCGAGATCCACAAGCTCGGAAGCGAGGAGTTCATCGACGCCATTGCCCAGAGGCTCGGCGCTCTGTTAGCTTAGTTTAGCATAATTGCTCCCCTTAACGGCCCGTTATCCGTCAGCTGTGGAGGGGAGCTTTTTTGTCAGACGGATGATAGGAGAGTATTATGGATTTCAATGAGTTGATCGACCGCAGGAACACCGCGTCATACAAATGGGATGTTGGTGAGGGCGAGCTGCCCATGTGGGTGGCTGACATGGATTTCAGGGTAGCGCAGTGCATATTTTTGGCGTTGCTGAAACGGACGATACACAGCGTATTCGGGTACAATACTGTGCCGGACGAGTGGTACGATGCTTATATACGCTTCTGGAATAAGAGACACCGGTTTGAGATGAAGAGGGAGTGGCTCTTTTTTTCAACAGGCGTGGTGCCTACCATCTCCTCCGCTGTGAGAAGCCTTACCGAGGAGGGCGAGGGCGTCATCATACTCACACCCGTTTACAACATCTTCTTCAACAGCATAGTGAACAACCGCAGAACTGTGGTGGAGTGTCCGCTTCTGTACTCTGAGGGGGAATTCTCCATCGACTGGAAGGCGCTGAAGGAGAAGATGCGCGATAAGAACAACACTCTTCTGATATTCTGCAATCCTCACAATCCATGCGGCAATATATGGAGCCGGAGGGAGCTGAAGCGATTGGGGCATATGGCTGCGGAATACGGTGTAACTGTGATAAGCGATGAGATACACTGCGATATCACGGAGCCGGGGCATTCATACATCCCCTTCGCCTCCGTGTCCGAGGAATGCGCGGCAGTCAGCGTCACCTGTATAGCCCCCACGAAATGCTTCAACATCGCCGGAATGCAGACCAGTGCGGTGTGCATATGCGATGAGGCTCTGAAAAAGAAGGTCGAGAGAGGGTTAAATACCGATGAGTGCGCGGAGCCGAACAGCTTCGCCGTGCCTGTGACAGTTGCGGCATTCAATGAAGGCGTTGACTGGCTAAATGCCATGAATAAATATGTCGCGGAAAACAAGGAACTGGTGAGAGGCTTTTTTGAAAAATATCTTCCGAATGTCATCATAAGCCGCGGATATGCCACATATCTTCTGTGGATGGACTTTTCAAAGCTCTCGGATGATACGACGCTGCTTTGTGACGACATAAGAAAAAAGACCGGACTGATACTGTCACCGGGTGCCATATTCGGCGCAAACGGAAAGCATTTCATACGCATGAATGTGGCAGCGCCCCGAAGCGTAGTGCTGGACGGACTTGATAGGATAGCCAAGTATTTCGGTATCAACACACAGAAATAGACAGAAAAGTATAATGATAAAATACAAAGACAGAGTTTTTTCCGTATCCGTGAGAGCTTTGGTCGAGTTTCTCAGGAACAGCGGCGACATCGCAAGAGGGGCTCTGAGGCGTGAGCAGGCCATGGTCGAGGGCGCGAGGGTACACAAGCTCGTTCAGTCCCGGCAGGGGGCAGGTTATACGCCCGAGGTGACGCTTAAGTACGAGAGGGTCGTGGATATAGACGGCTCGGGCGAGATATACACCATCAGGGTCGAAGGCCGGGCGGACGGCGTTATGGAGATGTCGGACGGAAGGGTTCTCATCGACGAGATAAAGGGCACATATGCGAATGTGGACATGATGGAGCATCCGGTCCCGGTGCATCTTTCGCAGGCTAAGTGCTATGCGTTCCTTAAGACCATGGAGGATAAAAGGGACAGCGTGGTGCGCATGACCTATGTGGATCTCGAGAGCGAACACATAAGGTTATTTGAGTCCGACCAAAGGTACGAGGAGCTGGCCGTCTGGTTTGATGAGCTCATGCGTGATTACGAGAAGTGGTGCACATTTTATTATCTCCACAGAAAGGTCCGCAATGAGAGCGCGAACCTGCTCGAATTCCCCCTGCCGTACCGTGAGGGGCAGAGAGACCTGGTGGTCGCGGCCTACAAGAGCATGCGGGCCGAGAGGCATCTGTTCATACAGGCATCCACAGGCATCGGCAAGACACTTTCGGTGGTATTTCCCGCGGTCAGGGTGATGGGTGAGGAGAGGATAGAGAAGATCTTCTATCTCACTGCCAAGACTGTGACACGCGAGGCGGCGAGGGAGGCCGTTAAGATACTGCGCGGCGCGGGGCTTAAGGCAGGCTCTTTGGAGCTTACGGCCAAGGAGAGGCTGTGCCCCATGGAGGAGATGGACTGCGATCCCGCCAAGTGCCCCTATGCGAACGGCCACATGGAGCGCGTGAACGACGCGGTCTATGAGCTGGTCACTGAAAATGAAGCGATAGGCAGAAACGAGATAGCAGAGTGCGCAAAAAAGCATATGGTATGCCCTTTTGAGCTCTCCCTTGACGCGAGCTACTGGGTGGATGTCGTCATCTGCGATTACAACTATGCTTTCGACCCGAATGTTCGCCTTGCGAGATATTTCGCGGAAGGGGCTAAGACTGACGCAGTATTTCTGGTGGATGAGGCTCATAATCTGATCGACAGGGCAGCGGATATGATAAGCGCGAAGCTCACCACGGAGGATATTCCTCCCTGCAGAAAAAAGGTGAAGGATATCGATAAGAGGCTGGCCACGGCGATGAGCTCTCTCTCATCCGCCCTCAGGAAGCTTCCGTGGGAGGAGGGAGATTTCTTCACGCTGAAGAAGGGTGAGATAGAAAAGGTCATACACGCTGCGCAGAAGCTGAATGACGAATTTCTTGCGTTTTCCGTCAGATACCCGCATTTTTACGACAGGGAGGTCCTGGCGCTTAATTTCCTCGTGAGGGATTTTGCGGATACGGCACTGGATCTTTCGCATTACAGGATATACTGCTCGCATGAGGGAGGAGCGCATACGCTGAAGCTCTTCTGCGTGGACCCTTCCGCATATCTCGCAAACTGCTATGATATGGCTAAGGCAAATGTGTTCTTCTCAGCCACACTGCTGCCCATAGGGTATTACAAGAGGCTTCTCGGAGGACATCCCGAGGACTATGCGGTGTACGCGAGAAGTCCGTTCGATACATCCAACCGTCTGATAGTGGCCGCGACCGATTTCACTACGCGCTACAGCAGGAGAAATGACTTAAGCTACACTCTGGCCGCGTCGTATATCGAGAAGATAGTCAGTGCCAGAGCGGGCAATTATCTGGTGTTCTGTCCCTCATACGCGTACATGGAGAAGTTGGCTTCCTTCCTTGCAGCTCTCCCCGGCAGGGTGGTGATACAGGGCAGGAACATGAGCGAGGAGGACAGGGAGGATTTCCTTGCGCAGTTTACGCAGGAGGAGGGCACCGTCACGGGCCTTTGCGTCATGGGAGGGATATTCTCAGAAGGCATCGACTTAAAGGGCGAGAGGCTCATCGGAGCCATAATACTCGGCACCGGAATGCCGCGCATAGGTGCCGAGAGGGATCTGTTAAAGGAGTATTTTGAAAAGTGCGATATGGACGGCTTTGACTACGCATACAAGTACCCGGGGTTTTGCAGGGTACTGCAGGCGGCGGGGCGGGTGATCAGAACCGATACCGACGAGGGAGTCATTGCCCTTCTGGACGACAGGTTTACGGGTTATGAGTACAGGCAGCTCTTTCCGAGGGAGTGGGAGGACGTCGTGAATGTGAATATCGACAATGTTCACAAAACTGTCACAGCTTTCTGGGAAAAAATGCTTGATAAACATGAAGAGATGCTTTAAAATACTTGTTTTAAGAATATTCTTTTCAGCCGACATAGAAAGGATAATACCGTTATGAAATTTATAAAAACACCCGTAAAGGGCATGTGCGATATGCTCCCATCAGACATGAGACTGAGGGAGGAGCTTTTACAGACTATAAGGAGCAGCTACGCTTCCTACGGCTTCATGCAGATAGAGACGCCTGTCATGGAACACATAGAGAACCTCACCTCGAAGCAGGGAGGCGACAACGAGAAGCTGATATTCAAGGTGATGAAGCGCGGCGCAGAGCTCGCGCGCGCCATCGAAAAGGGTGAGGACTTTGCGGACAACGGCTTAAGATACGACCTCACCGTGCCGCTCTCGAGATATTACTCCAACAACAAGGAGCAGCTCCCCGTGCCTTTCAAGGCCCTTCAGATGGGTAATGTATGGCGCGCGGACAATCCCCAGAAGGGCCGCTTCAGACAGTTCATGCAGTGCGATATCGATATTCTGGGCGACGAGACGAATCTGGCCGAGATCGAGCTCATAGGCGCTACCTCGACGGTCCTCTCGAAGATACTCGCAGGCACCGACATCACCGGTCTCACCGTAAATGTTAACGACCGCCGTCTCCTTTTTGCGGCCGCGAGATACGCGGGCTTTTCGGAGGAGGACATCCCCCAGATACTCATAAGCCTCGACAAGGCGGACAAGATCGGCTTCGAGGGTATAAGGAAGGAACTCACAGAGGCGGGCTACTGTGCGGATATCGTGGACAAATACCTCGGCATCTATGAGAACTGCGATCAAGGCATAAGTCTCGATGATTTCTGCGAAAAGATAGGTTCAGACGACGGCGGCGCGTGCGAGAGCCTGAAGCAGATAATGAGCTGCGCTGCGCCTCTGGTACCCGCCACGGTAAGCCTTAAGTTCAATCCCTCGCTTGTAAGGGGAATGGGCTACTACACGGGAACGATATTCGAGGTGAGCGTCGACGGCTACAATTTCGCCATCGCGGGCGGCGGACGCTACGATAAGATGATAGGCAAATTCATCGGAACGGATGTTGCGGCTGCGGGCTTTTCGATAGGCTTTGAGAGGATCGTCACCATACTGAAGGATTTCGGAAGGACAGGGGACGACGGAAGAAGGAGGATCGCGTTCCTTCTGGACAGAAGACTGGATGAGGACAGACTGCGCGCCGCGTTTGAGAAGGCGCAGGCTCTTAGAAACGAGGGAGCACAGGTGAGTGTGCTGCCCATGAAGAAGAACCTTAAGAGACAGGTGGAGCTTCTCGAGGAGCAGGGCTACACCGAGTTTGAGAAGATCTACGCGGACTGATATGGCAATGGATTACAAGCCTTACAAAAAGGCATTTGAGTATTCATACACGCTCGGGGCGTTTCCCACGATAGAACTCATAAAGACGAAACCGCAGCTGGTCGAGTGCGTGATCATACATTCCACATTCACAGGCGAGTCGGAGGTGAGAAAGCTGTGCCGCGAAAACGGCATACGCACCGTCACAGGCGACAGGATGATAGAGCGCCTCTCAGACAAGGAGAATGTGTTCGTCATAGGAGTGTTTAAAAAGTACGAGGAGGAGCTGGCGAAGGATGAGAGCCATGTTCTCCTGGTGAACCCGTCGAACATGGGCAATCTCGGTACGATCATCAGAACGTGCGCGGGCTTCGGCATCACCGACCTTGCGCTCATCTCTCCGTGCGCGGACATATTCAACCCTAAGACGGTCAGGAGCTCCATGGGGGCACTCTTCAGGATAAGGCACAGGCATTTTGCGTCATTTGAGGAGTACAGGGCGGCTGTCAGTGACAGGGAGTGCTTCTCCTTCATGCTCACGGACAGGGCGAAGAGCCTTCCCGAGGTCGAAAAGCCGTCCGTATTCACACTCATATTCGGCAATGAGGCAACAGGCCTTCCGGACGAGTACGGTGAGAAGACAACACCGGTCATCATTCCGCAGTCGGAGCTGGTGGATTCTCTGAATTTGACCATTGCCGCCGGGATAGGAATGTACGAGTTCACGGAGGCCGCGAAGAGGGCTGTTATATAAAATTTTATACATGATTTATTAGCTTTTACTTGACGTAACTGGTGTTAAGTCTTATACTCAAAGGGGGGTGACCGATCGCAGTGATACGCGGTCGGGACAGGGGGTAGTTATGCGTATCGGATTTATGACCGAGCAGTCCAGAAGGGAGATGCTCGCGAGCTTTGTAATAGCATATAAGATGGTCCTGCAGGGACACGAGCTCTATGCGCCGGAGGCCACAGCGAGGTGCATTAGGGAGGCTGCCGGGCTTAAGGTGAACTGTTTTCTTCCCGGAAATATGGGAGGCATAAACCAGCTCATCTCTCAGATAGAGAGGAACGAGCTGGACGCCATGATCTATTTCTATTCTCCGGGCAAGGAGATGCAGTTCGATTTTGTGGCAAATACTTCACAGTTCGGTGTACTGCTTCGCACCTGCGACGAGTACTGCATACCGCTTGCGACGAATCTCGGAAGCGCGGAGGTGCTCATCATGGGTATCGCGAACGGCGATCTCGACTGGAAGAACAGCTGATCTAAGATGAATTTGTTTAGTGTTGACGGTCCTCTGTTCAAGTTCATGAGGACACTTCTCGATGTACTTATTATCAATGTCTGCTGGGTGATATGCAGTCTGCCCATCATCACCGTAGGCCCCGCCACGGTAGCGGCCTACTCGGTAACTCTGAGGATGATCGACGAGACGGAGGGCTATGTCGGCAGACAGTTTTTTAAGGAATTCAAAAAGAATTTCAAGAACGGACTGCCGCTGGGTATCATCTTCCTGATAGCCATGTACTCCATGTATCTGGATATCCAGCTTCTGCTTACCGGTATTGAGCCGTTCATCATACTGTCCATGACCCTCATAGCCGGATATGTGTATATGTCCCTGTTCCTCTACTGCTTCGCGCTCTCGGCCAGATACGAGAACTCATTCATAGGCACGCTGAAGAACTCGAACAGGATCTTTATAAGATACTTCCTTCGCTCGATGGCTATCGTACTGGTCGTGGCCGTGGAGATAGTCATATTCACATGGCAGCCGGTCACGCTGTTCCTCTTCGCACTCATTGGCCCTGCCAGCATCTTCCTCACGGTGAGCGGTATGGCTCTTCCGATATTCAGGCTGATAGAGAGGGATGAGGGCGTAGTTGAGACGAAGAAGAAAAATGACGACGCGGTGTTCGAGGATCATCCCGACACGGACGACATAACCCGCAAGGCGCACATGAATTTCAAAAAATAGTTCAGGGAACGGACGGATGCCGCCCGTTCTTTTTGCTGTACAGGGAAGAATCATACTTGACAAAAAACGACACGGGTTGTAAGATAACACGGATTATTTAGCGTTTTTTACCGCAAATATTTTACACGGGATGAATATATGGCTCAGACAAGGGAACAGCTTTACGAGACGATGGAAGAGTGGAAGATGCGGCATCTCATAAGAGATCTGCTCTGGACGCTCCCCATACCGGGCAGGGACTTCCTGCAGGAGATGGGTTTTGAAAGAGGATGCTATCAGGTGGTCATTTCCACGGGATACCGCGGCAAGAGGCTTGCGAAGGGGTGCAAGCTCACCGATATCCTCACCATGAACAAGAACGAGAATATCAGAATCAATTTCTATGAGGACTTAGGGTGCGAGATCATACTGCTCATGGATACAAATGCGGTCAGCAGGTTCGAGAGTATAGTCAAGCACTGGAAGAACATGCCGCCGCAGGAGAACAGCGTATTTTACGACCTGTTCTTTTCTTATGGGAAAGTGGTGACGGACCCTAAGGAGATAGGTATATCCTACAATCAGGCCAGAAAACTCATGGACAGGCAGTTCTTCTGCCCCAAGGGTGAACATATCTTCGGAACCGACGACAACGCTCTCATGGAGGAGAGCCTGACGCACGAGGGGCTGAATGTCGAGAAGGCCGACGAGTACTGCGACCTGCTGTTTTCATGCGTGCAGGCGATCAATCACGCGAGACTAACGCAGATACTCGACGATCTCTACTCCTACATCACCTACTGCCGCACGGACGAGGAGCAGGTGAAGATGTTCCTGCTGGACATGTTCATGCTCATAAGGGAGAAGCTGCACGCGGCCTATTCGGGTGACAGACTCTACGAGGAGTCCACGAGATACTACATGAACCTCATCTACTCGAAGTGCTACCTCTATGAGATAATCGACACCTTCAGGGACTCGCTCGAGGTGGTAATGTACACCATCGGAGGCCCGAGTCGCGACAACGTCCTGAACGACATATTGAATTACATAGCTCACAACTATGACAGGACCCTTAAGCTTGAGACTCTGGCGCCTCTGTTCGGCTACAACAGCGCGTATCTGGGCAAGATATTCCACAAGGGCGTGGGTGTGAATTTTACGAACTATGTGGATATGGTCCGCATTGAGAGAGCCAAGGAGCTTCTGATGAGGGGCAATGACAAGGTCTACAAGATATCGGAGCTCGTGGGTTATCACAGCGTGGATTATTTCCATAGGAAGTTCCAGAAGTATGTCGGCATGAGTCCTGCGGCCTTCAGAAAGAACTACATCGAAAACATCAGGGAGGACTGATCCCTGCAAAAAGGATAGGAGCATCACAGAAGATGGAAGAATACGGCGCAAGTTCCATTAAGGTCTTAGAGGGCCTCGAAGCGGTAAGAAAACGCCCCGGTATGTACATAGGAAGTGTATCCACCTCAGGCATGAACCATCTCATCTACGAGATAGTGGACAATGCGGTGGATGAGCACTTGGCGGGATACTGCGACCTGATAACCGTGACCATCCAGGAGGATATGTCGGTCATCGTGTCGGATAACGGCCGAGGAATACCCGTCGGTATGCACGAGAAGGGCGTACCCGCGGAGAGACTGGTATTTACCACGCTGCACGCGGGCGGAAAGTTCGACAACACTGCCTACAAGACCAGCGGCGGTCTGCATGGCGTGGGCTCCTCGGTGGTTAATGCCCTGTCCGAGTATCTCGAAGTAAAGATCATGACGGGTGGAAAGATCTACTACGACGCATACCAGAGGGGGGAGCCCGATACTCTTCTCGATGAGAACGGCCTCCTTCCCGTCATAGGAAAGACGAAAAAGACAGGAACCACGGTCACCTTCCTGCCCGACGAGGAGATCTTCGGCAAGGTGAAATACAACACAGCAATGGTAAAGAGCCGCCTTCACGAGACTGCCTACTTAAATCCGGGCCTTGAGATCATATACACCTGCGAGATAGAGGGTGAGAAGGAGACGGTCACATACAGGGAGACCGAGGGCATCACCGCCTATGTCAGGGAGCTGAACAAGGGTAAGGAGCCGAAGACCGAGATCATAAGCTTCAAGGGCAAGAGCGAGGACATAGAGGCTGAGATAGCCTTCCAGTTCGTGGATACCTTCGAGGAGAAGCTTCTCGGCTACTGCAACAACATATATACATCCGATGGAGGAACGCATCTCACGGGCTTCAAGACCAAGTTCACGCAGGAGATGAACAGCTACGCGAGGGAGCTCGGCCTTTTAAAGGACAAGGACGCGAATTTCACCGGACCCGATACAAGGTGCGGCCTCACAGCCGTTATAGCCATCAAACATCACGATCCACTTTTCGAGGGACAGACGAAGACCAAGCTCGGAAGCGCGGACGCTGCGAGGGCTGTGAGCAATATCACGGGCGAGCAGATGGAACTCTACTGCGATAAGAACATCGAAACGGTAAAGGCGATGATCGCCTGTGCCATGAAGAGCGCGAAGCTTCGTCAGGCCGAGGAGAAGGCCAAGAGCAACCTCCTCGGAAAGCAGAAGTATTCCTTCGACGGAAACGGAAAGCTCGCGAACTGTGAGAGCCGCGTGGCCGCAAGATGCGAGATATTCATAGTCGAGGGAGATTCTGCCGGCGGTTCGGCCAAGAAGGCCCGCGACAGGATGTATCAGGCCATAATGCCTATCAGGGGCAAGATACTCAACGTCGAGAAGGCGTCCATAGACAAGGTGCTCGCGAACGCGGAGATCAAGTCCATGATACAGGCCTTCGGCTGCGGCTTCTCGGAGGGCTACGGCAACGACTTCGATATAAGCAAGCTTCGCTATGACAAGATAATCATCATGGCCGATGCCGATGTGGACGGCGCGCATATCTGCACGCTGCTGCTTACATTCTTCTACCGCTTCATGCCCGAGCTCATAAGCGAGGGACACATCTATGTGGCCATGCCTCCGCTTTACAAGGTCGTGCCTTCGGGCAAGGAGGCCAAGGGAGAGTACCTGTACGACGACAAGGCGCTCGAGGACTACAGAAAGAAGAACAGGAACAAAAACTTCACGCTGCAGCGCTACAAGGGCCTCGGCGAGATGGATGCGGCCCAGCTGTGGGAGACAACCATGGACCCGGACGCCAGAAACCTGCGACAGGTGAGCATCGAGGACGCCCGTATGGCAAATGAGGTCACCGAGGTGCTCATGGGCAGCGATGTGGAGCCCAGAAGGGATTTCATCTACACACACGCGAAGGAAGCGGAGCTGGATCTGGCCTGATCGTATATTTTCACAGTTAAGACACAATTAGCGTTTATAAAAGGGAAACGGAAGTACATAATAATGCCTGAAAACATTTATCAGAGTGAATATTCGGCGCTGATGCAGCAGTCATATCTGAACTACTCCATGTCCGTCATCACCTCGCGTGCGGTCCCGGACGTGAGGGACGGCTTAAAGCCGGTTCAGAG
>DGVE01000209.1 GCA_002395865.1 Lachnospiraceae bacterium UBA4292
CGCACTATACGCAATAACAGTGGCCACAAGCATGAAAAATGTCACTTCTTACACATCGACTGAAAGAGAAAATATACTGTGAACAGAATAATTTCGTCATTGCGGCTGATCAGACTCATATCATCAAGGCGTTTTGCAAAAGAGATCGTTTTTCTGGCAGAGATCGTTTTGATGGTTGTGATGACCGCGATAGTGTCAGTACAGATAAATAATACGGCCGTCATAGTAGGAAGCCTTGAGGATACGATTGAGGATTGCGAGAGCTTAGTGTATTATTCACAGGGTGCGGGAGCAAACAAGACCATGACCTGTGATATCCTGGCAAAAGGCACTGGAGAATATGAAGCGATATATCGCAGTGAACACAGAAGCATGAAAACAGAAGACGGGAGCAAGGTGGCACTTATAGTGCTCTGTGAAGAACTGCTTCGAGGCTCAGATATGACGGTGTCTTCCGGAAACGTTCAGGAAGGAATGGCCGTTATATCGCCCCATCTTTCTCGGTACTACCGGATTGGTCAGAGCATAGAACTTTCAGACGGAAAGGAAAGCATAAGCCTGAATGTCTGCGCCGTGCTGGATACCTATAGTACCATACCGGATATACATTACGGAACAGGTATAGGATGCCTCGGTACATTTCTCGGCGAGTACAGGGATATGGATGTGATCGTTACCTCCGAGAATGCCGCGATCAGCCTGCTGTCGGTATCTGATGAATTGACCGGTGCGGCCATTAAACTTAAGCCGGGAGATGATCCGGAAGAGACCGCCGCAAGGCTGAACAGAGAATACAGCGATTATGGTAACTTTTACTCGTATGAGCAGCTGAAGAAGAGATATAAGGATGGTATATTTGATGCTCTGGTCATGGAGAAGATATTTCTTCTGTTAACGGCAATAACAGCTGTATTCAGCCTCATAGGGTATACCATCGTTAATATCAGACAGAAGCAGCATCTGTGTGCCATCATGAATATCTGCGGACTGTCACAGATAAAGCAGAACGTTATAACTACCGCATACATGTTTCTTATTACGTGCCCTGCACTGGCGATCGGACTGTACCTGTCACCGAAGGCGCTCGTAAAGCTGAACATACCATTTTACGGGTACAGCTCCTTCGTCGTTGCGGCTATAATCATATCTGTTACGATATCAGTAACAGCGGGACTGGTGGTTTCAGCTACGATGAGAAGACAGACATCCATCCTGACAAGATATAAGGAGTAACAGAATGCAGGCAATGATAGAACTGACAAATATCTGTAAAACTTTCAATAAGGATAGATCCAATCAGGTAATGGCTCTGAAAGATGTAGATCTGCGCGTGGAAACAGGAGAGATAGTAGCGATAATGGGACCTTCAGGCTCCGGTAAGTCCACACTTCTTCATATTCTTGCCATGCTTGAAACGAGCGACAGCGGAAAGTATCTTCTGGGCGGGAAGGATACAGCGGGGTTAAAAGACCGGCAGAAAGCGGCTCTGAGAAACAAGAATATAGGAATTGTCCTCCAGGAGTACGGACTCGTCGGAGAACTAAGTGCCCAGAGTAATGTAGAGATCCCACTCATAATAGCCGGAGAAGGGTTGGGCAGTTCCAAGAGAAAGGCATTGGAAGCACTTAAGGAAGTGGATCTCGCAGATAAGGCTCAGACCAGAGCAGGTCTTCTGAGTGGAGGAGAAAGGCAGAGAGTGGCCATTGCCAGAGCTATAGTGACTGATGCACAGCTGATATTGGCCGATGAGCCTACCGGAGCAGTGGATACGAAAAACGGACTGGCTATCATGGAACTGTTTTTGAAACTCCACAAAAATGGAAAAACCATAGTGATCGTGACGCACAATCCTGAAATAGCCGCTATGTGTCAAAGGACGGTGTATGTGGAGGATGGGTGGATAAAATATGAGTATAATTCATGATTTTTTTGAACATTCAATTAATAATAGATCAACTAATATAATATAGATATGTGTATTAATAAATGATTAGGAGAAAAAACATGGACTTAATAGGATTGAACGAAAATAAAATAAAAAGGATGCTTATAGGCTTTGTTGTCATTATTTTGTTATTTTCTTTGCAAATAAAAGACGTTTTCGCTTGTGAAGAGAATGATAGCAGTCAAATTCATAATGTGATTTATGAGATAGCAAACACTAACCTATTATTCTCTTCTTGGCAGGATGATATACCAGTTCTAAACATTGATTACAGCTCTGAAGCTGTCTTTCTCTATGAAGTATGGGACCCGGATGATAAGATTGAAGGGTATTTAATCGTAGATGATAATAATAATGTATTGTCATATTCGTTAAATAGGTGTCTTGATCAGACGGTTGTGTCAATTATAGAGTATTTTTCCCAGAATGGTTATGAAGGGAATAATTACGTTGCTTCCAAAGAAAAAACATGCTTACGTACAGTATATAATGTGTTACCGGGACTTTCGGTTCAGTTAAATGGATCCTATTCTTCACATGTTGGGGCAGTTGCTAATATAATTTGGTATTTATATCATAATGGTTATTCGTATTTATCTCAAACAAATTCTTGGACAAGTGTAATAGGGAACGTTAATACTGTTTATAGTTCGCTTTCGGGTAATAATATTATTGGTAAATTGTTGCTTTCTTTGAGTGGTTATGTAATGTATTACGCTCAACCTCATCAATTACTATCATCTTCCAGTTTGCCTGATATAGCTTACATCATGGATGAAATAGATGCGGGACGTCCTGTTCTTGTTCATCACGCGACAGGAAATCCGTTTTTATCCACATCAGACTATTCAACCATGGCCTGTGGTTACCAGTATCTGAATCAATCATGGTATGTATATCTGGCTACAGGTCAACAGATAGCCCCCACCTTCTACGCTTGGAATTCTTGCACAATAGATGCTTTGGTATTTATTGATGCACTATCGTAAACCATTAGCATATTATACACGAGGAGGGGAAGATGTATAGAAAAGGGATAATTATAGTTCTTGGGTTGACGTTGTTTGTAACAGGTTGCAGTGCATCAAGCTATAATATGATAGCATCACAGGTGGGGAGAGCTCAAGAGAATACTGTTACAAGTGTAGATAATGACAGCGCAGGTATTACAGAAAAAGAATTGGTACCATCAATGTATGCCGATACTGATATAAATAAAACCAGATCGGAGAATAACTTAGATTGGTTGTTTGCTAATACAGAGGACGTTGACATAACAGACTGGAAAAGCGTATTTAAGGAGGATATGGATAATTTGGCTACTTTTGCTATTCTTAATGGAGGAATAGCCAAGGGCTTTGATTATACATATCTTCCAGTATACAGTACTGATGGTCGAGTAATTGCGGTATATGGGATTATTAAGGAGTATGATAGGCCATATTATGCATTGTTGGAAGTTGGCATGAGTAAGCCGGATGAGTATCGTGGTTATGTTCAGGCATCCAGAACGTCCAATGGTTCGTCAAAATTGATTGCGTTGATTGAAAGTGGAACTCCTTTCTTTCTGGTATACACTTCGGGTAGCATAGTCGGCATTACCGAAGAATCAAGGTATAGAATCGAAGGTGTAGAACAGGAAGAGTATAATATACCGGAGGATCTAAAAGTAAAAAGGTTGAATGAATATGAAGAAATAAAATATGTTCTGGATAGCTCTTCAAATTATCCGCTTCATTATAGTGTGGATTATCATATTGAGAAAATAGAATACTATGAGAATAACACATACCAAGTTACAATAACTGCGAACGCTGTTGACGAAATAATAGAAAATGCCGGAACATGGGCTGTGTATGACTCATTAGGAAATGAATTAGCTATAGCCTTTCCAGATATTCTTAAAAGAAGTGTATTTATAGACAAGCAAGAATATGGTTCTGTTATAATACCATTGCTATTTGCAAAGAAACCTGATACGGGGACATATAAGCTGGTTAATACTGTAAGTGAACAAGATAAAAGAGTACTGGTGTTTTCTGTTCGTGAGGATGGGGGCATACAGTGTTGCGACGAATAATAAAGTAATACCCTAAAAATCGCTGTCGCGATCTGCGGCAGCTCTTTTTATGCCATTTACCGAATGTTTTTAAGATTCTTCTTGATATTTGCCTCTTTTGATAATAAAATATAATCGGTATGACGGCCTGAAGCTCCGGGTGTCCGGAGGTTCGGGAGGAATTATGAAAAGATGGTTTTTGATCGCGGCGCTTCTTCTTTGCGGGTGCGCGGGGGAGGAGAGATCGTTTAACGTGGAGGCCACGCAGGGGAGTGCTTCGGAGCGTTACACCGAGGAGGCGTCCACGCAGGCGCAGGTCTCGTACGGCTCGCAGATATATGTGTATGTCTGCGGAGAGGTGGTGAGCCCCGGTGTGTACACCGTTGCCCCCGGCACGAGGGTCTACGAGGTGCTCGAGATGGCGGGCGGAGTCACGGAAAATGCCGCAGTGGGTGCGGTGAACCTTGTAAACATACTTGAGGACGGCCAGAAGCTCTATTTCCCTTCAAATGAGGAGTATGAGGCCGGCTGGAGTGAGGAGACCGAGGGGACTGCGCTCATCAATATCAACACCGCCTCGAAGGAGGAGCTGATGAAGCTCGCGGGTATCGGGGAGGCGAAGGCGCTCGCGATTATCGCCTACAGGCAGAAGAACGGCGCATTTACATGCACAGAGGATATCATGAAGGTGAGCGGCATCAAGGAGGCTGCGTACAGTCTCATAAAGGACCGCATCACGGTGAATTAGGAGAAGCTATGTCAAAGGTATTGGTCGTAGACGACGAAAAGCTTATAGTGAAGGGTCTCAAGTATGCGCTTGAGCAGGAGAACATGGTGGTCGATGCCGCGTATGACGGCTTAGAGGCCGTGGAGATGGCTAAAAACGGTGATTACAACATGATTCTTCTGGATGTGATGCTTCCGGGGCTGGACGGCTTCGGCGTGCTCCAGCAGATAAGAGGCTTTTCAAATGTCCCTGTCATCATGCTCACCGCCAAGGGCGATGACATGGATAAGATACTCGGGCTGGAGTATGGCGCGGATGATTACATAACCAAGCCCTTCAATGTTCTCGAGGTCAGGGCCAGAATAAAGGCCATCATGCGCAGAGCGAAGGCCGGAGAGGGCAACGCGAAGAATGAGATCGTTGCGGGCAATATCAGGCTGGATCTGGACGGAAGACGCGTATTTATCGAGGGCAGGGAGGTGAATCCCACCGCGAAGGAGTTCGATCTTTTAGAGCTTCTGGTCACCAACCCCAACAAGGTCTACAGCCGCGAGAACCTGCTGCAACTGGTGTGGGGGTACGAATTCCCGGGAGACTTAAGGACCGTGGACGTACATATCAGAAGGCTAAGGGAGAAGATCGAGCCGGATCCGAAGGAGCCCAAGTATGTGCTCACGAAGTGGGGCATAGGCTATTATTTCGGACGATAGTAAAGCAATACCGGAGGTGCGGACTTGAAACATCTGTTTTTTAAAAAGAATATCAGTCTGCGCCTCATCATTTTTCTGATGATCGCGCTCGTGGCGGTCGCTTCCGCTATCGTAGCAGTGACCGCCGCTTATTATGACAGCAGGGCTGCCATGATAAGGCAGAGAGAGTCATCCATGAAGAACCAGGCGGCAGTCATGGGCAACAAGCTGCTGGGTTCGGGATATTTCCTGCCGCAGTCGTCAAATGAACATATCAATCTGCAGCTGGCGCAGATGGCTTCCGATTTCGACGGACGCGTGATGGTCATCGACTCGTCGTTTCTGGTGCTCTATGATACTGCCGGACTTCATACGGGAAGCTTTCTTCTGGACGAGAAGGTCCTCGATTCCTTTTCAAAGGGCACCGGGGTGGAGTATTCATCCGAATCGTCCTCCTTCGAGCTGATCATGCCTGTCGTCAGCAAGAACTCGAAGACCCCGGTCGGTGTACTCATTCTCTCGGGCGGTTCCACGGTGATGGAGGATCAGCTGGAGATATTAAAGGACAGGATGGTGCTTCTGGGCATTATCATATCTGTTGCCGTGCTTCTCATCTCGGTGATAACTGCGATCATGATAGCCAAGCCGATAAGGCATATGAAGGATTCCATTGATCAGGTAAGGACCGGTGACAATGAGACCGTGGCGAACACGGGATACCGCGAGACTGACGAGATAGTGGAGTCGTTCAATGACGCCGTGACGAAGCTGAAGAACGCGGACGAATCCAGGCAGGAGTTTGTGTCGAACGTCTCGCACGAGCTCAAGACCCCCATCACGTCCATGAAGATACTCGCCGACTCGCTCATGAGCATGGGCGAGGCTCCCGTGGAACTCTACAGGGAGTTCATGCAGGATATTTCGCTGGAGCTGGACCGCGAGGCTAAGATAATCAATGACCTTCTGACCCTGGTCAGGATGGATAAGGCTACAGGTGCCCTGAATATCGTTCAGACGAATATAAATGAGCTTATCCAGTCGGTGCTGCACAGGCTTCAGCCCATAGCGGGGCAGAGAAAGATAGAACTGGTATTTGAGGAGTTTAGAACCGTCGTCAGCGACGCGGACGAGACGAAGCTCTCGCTTGCGATAACGAATCTGGTGGAGAACGCCATAAAGTACAACATCGACGGCGGCTTCGTGCACGTATCTCTCAATTCAGACCACAGATACATGTATATCAAGGTGCAGGATTCGGGTGTGGGTATTCCCGAGGACGAGCAGGAGCATATCTTCGACAGGTTCTACAGGGTGGATAAGGCCAGAAGCAGGCAGACGGGAGGTACCGGTCTGGGACTGTCCATCGCGAAGAGCGTCATACAGATGCACAAGGGCGCGATCCGCGTCCACAGCCGTGTGGGAGAGGGTACCACATTTTCAGTCAGAATACCTCTGAAGATCATATAGGGGGTATATATGAATAGAAGAATAATTTTCTTTATATCTTGCCTGCTGCTTTGCGCCTGCGCGAAGAGCGAGCCCGAGGTCGAGAGCTCCGTCCCTCTGGCGGAGGGGCAGATCATGGCATACAGGATAGAGCCGGGGTCTAACAGGCTTGAAGCATTCGCGGTTTCGACTGATGAAACGCAGGATCAGGTGACACAGCTTTTTGATATAGTGAAAAAGGAGTGCGCCGGCACCGTTCATCCGGAGATAGAGCTGATAGGGTATGATCTCGACAAGGACGGCACCCTGGCTATGAACTTCACGGGTGAGTACGCACAGATTCCTCCCGAGAAGGAGGTCCTGATACGAGCAGCCATAGTGTCGACCATGATGTCGGTTCAGGGTGTCAAGGGAGTGACTTTTTTCGTCGACGACGCGCCGCTTCTGTCGGGCTCCGGAAGGCAGACCGGGGTGATGACTGCGGACAGCTTCTCCACCTGCCTGCAAAAGGGTGTGAGGACTGCGGAAGTGACACTGTATTTCGCTACGCCCGAGGGAGATATGCTGTGCTCGGAGAAGAGGACTGTGGCATACTCCGATGAGCTTGAGAGCGCCATAGTGGCACAGATCATAAATGGACCGGAGTCGGATGATAAAAGAGCCGTGTGCGATAAGACGCTCAAGCCTTCTCAGGTCTATGTGAATGACGGTGTCTGCTACATATGCTTCGACAAGACATTTCTGGGCATGAAGCAGGAGGTTGCAGCGAATGTGACGATATATTCGTTTGTGAACACGCTGACAGGACTTGGGAACATAAGCCGTGTGCAGTTTCTTATAGATTCCGTTGCGGAGCCTTCGTTCGGGGGCATCTCGTTAACTTCACCGCTTACGTCTCAGCTGGATTACATATCCGACAACTGATCATTAATACGATTTAAATAATATGAAAAGAAGACCGATGCTGCTATTGCTTTTTGCGGCTGTCTCCGCGTGGACAGCCCTTATGGCCGGTGAATACCGGAATATGATTCTTGCGGCATCCTTCATCCTCTGCTGTTCACTGGCAGTGAAACTGTTCACCGACAGGGCGTTCTCCGGAATGCTCCTGCCGGTTTTTTTATTGGTGTTCTTTGCCGCATTTTCCGCGAGGATCGACAGCGAGAACGCGCTGGAGAAGGCGGCCGGGGAGATGGCCGGAGAGGACAGGGTATTATACGGAACGGTCACGGATGTGAGCTCAAACAAGATGACCGTAAGAGTGACATGCGGGGGCGTGAGCATAGGCGGAGTAATGATCTATTCCGAGGAGGCATCAGGGGATATCTGCCCGGGGTGCGGCGTGGAGATAGCGGGAGATCTGGTCGTGATGCAGCCGGCCACGAACCCGGGTCAGTTCGACGAGAGGGAGCATTACAGGGCGAAGGAGATATATTCCAAGATGTTTTCTCCACAGATAAGTGTGATAAGCCCGGGAGGCGGCATCCTTAAGGCCGCGTATACTGTCAGGCGGTTTTTGGAGGAGGCCGTCAGGGCGGTGTCGTCCGAGGAAGAGGAGGGCGTATTTCTGGCACTCATCACAGGGCAGCGCTCGGAGATAGACGAGAGGATACGCGATCTTTTCTCTGACGGTGGCATAGCGCACATTCTGGCGATATCCGGACTGCATATATCCTTTTTTGGCATGATGCTGTTTGCTCTGCTTCGAAAAGGAGGCGCTTCATATACCGTCGCGGGGCTCATCAGCTGTTTTCTGGTCGCTTTCTACACGCTGCTCACGGGGGCGCCGGTGTCGGCTCTTCGAGCCTGTGTGATGTTTACCATAAGCGTTTTCGCGGCTGTTTTCGGCAGAAGCTACGACATGATAAGCGCCATGAGCCTGTCGTGGATAATCATTGCGCTCCTGTACCCGTACTCGCTCCTGGGCGCGGGCTTTCTGTTCAGCTTCG
>DGVE01000100.1 GCA_002395865.1 Lachnospiraceae bacterium UBA4292
GGAGCGGCCAACGGAGGATATACGAGACTGGAGTTTCGCATCCCTTCGAGAGGACTCATCGGATACCGCGGTGATTTCATGACGGACACGAAGGGCAACGGCATCATGAATACTGTATTCGACGGATACGAGCTCTACAAGGGACCGATAACCTTCAGAAAGCAGGGTTCACTCATCGTATTCGAGAGCGGCACAACTCTTACATACGGCTTGTTCAACGCGCAGGAGCGCGGAGAGCTATTCATCGGACCCGGTGAGGAGGTATACGCGGGAATGGTTATCGGACAGACAGGCAAGAGCGAGGATATAGAGGTCAATGTCTGCAAGGCAAAGCACCTCACCAACACCCGTTCTTCAGCGGCGGACGAGGCTCTTCGCCTTACGCCTCCGATAGTGATGAGCCTTGAGCAGAGCATGGATTTCATAGATGACGACGAGCTTTTGGAGGTGACTCCGAAGCATCTCAGAATAAGAAAGAAGATACTTGATCCGACACTCAGAAAAAGAGCAGGATTTAAGAAGAACCAGTGACCCGCACCGCAACAGGGGTATTGATTTGAAGTATTATAAGATCGCCGCGAAGAACGTGGCAATGAATGTCAGCAGCGAGAGACTGCAAAAGAGCGCAGCAAAATACGAGATCGAACGTCCGGAGAATATAGATATAGTTCTGGACGGATATGACGAGGCCGCGAGAAGGAATTCCATGCTCGTGGACGGAGTGAGCAGCGAGACCTGGGAGGAGATACTCTCCGGTGATGATTTTTACGAGCAGCTTCTGGATTTTGACGCGACTTTTCTTCACTCATCCGCCATCGTGGTGGAGAAAAAGGCATACCTCATAAGCGCAGGCAGCCAGGTGGGGAAGACATTTCACACAAGACTGTGGATGCAGTATCTCGGCACGGAGAATGTCATCATACTCAACGACGACAAGCCCGCCATAGCCAAGGAAGCCGACGGAATATGGTACGCGTACGGCACACCATGGTCGGGGGCGAGCGAGTTCAACGAGAACATGAAGGCTCCCATAGGCGCCATCTGCTATCTCACGCGCTCCGATAAGAACTGGATACAGGCTGAGAAGGGGCCGAGGATACTCCACGATTTCGTGGGGCAGACCATCAAGCCGCGCGATGAGGAGAGAAGGATACGCCTTTTCACACAGTTTTCGGATCTGATAACCTCCGTACCAAGCTATCGCATGGGTGTAAATATGGATATCAGTGCCGCTCGCATGGCCTACGAGGTCATGACGGGCAGAGTCAGAATATAAATATCAGCTTTTGTAAGAAGAAACCCGGTGAATAACGAGTTTCTTCTTATTTTTTTGTTGTAAACTGACTGTGAATTTGATACAATACAAGCGAATTTGCCGTTTGGGCATACCGAAAGGAGATATAAATGACAAAGAAGAGATTTACCGCCGCTGTTCTGGCGGGAATCCTGGCTGTTTCATCGATCACAGGATGCAACCTTATGGATACCCAGTCAACCACAGCCGATGACTCCGATGATGAGACGAAGGAGAAGACGCAGCCGGCCACCGATGAGCCTGAGAGCAAGACGCAGGGAGGCGGCGAGCCCGATACAAAGGAACCCGGTACAGAGGATATAAGCACGCCCGAGGTACCTTCGGATGAGGAGACTCCCACAGCAGAGCCTGTGACAGATGAGCCGTCCACACCCGAGGAGACCACACCCGAGGAGACCACGCCCGAGAACCCCGGCCCCGGACCTGAAGTCGGGATCGATGACGGAAGTCTTGCGGCGAAGTATTTCGCGCTTATGCAGCTTTCCGTAGAGGATGCCAGGAAGGAGTTCGGCGTCGAGGAGGATAAGAGCCTCAAAGCTGAGGATTTCGATAAATACCTTTACGATCTGTTCGTGGAGTCTGTAGGCGGGTCCTACCTTTCCATGATAGAATACGTGGACGACCCGGCCAGCTTCGATATCGATGTGGATACGCTTGATTTCACATGGGGACACACCTATACGACCGCCGAGGATCTGAAGGAGGGGAAGGATGAAGTAAAGAGTTACATCGAGGAGCTCCTCGCATACCCCATCGACGGCCTTTCAAATCGTCAGAAGCTGGTATATGACAAGTATTATTACGAACTCATACTTGCCATGTGGGGATATGATGTGATGCCTTTCTCCAATTACCTTAACCCCAGAGATGATGTACTTTCGAATATCGGTATAAGGCTCTACGAGGTGGTATTTGACGAGAAAAAGGATGTGGAATACTATTTCGAGTGCCTGAAGACTCTTCCCGACTTTATAGAGGAGCTGCCTGAGGGCATCCAGTATCAGATCGACAACTACGGCTACGCTCCGGATGAATCGATGCTTGAGAGCCACAGAGATATACTTGTACAGCTCTGCGATGATACCGATGAAAATGTGCTCATAGCCGGCTTCGACGCTAAGATCGATGCCATGGATATTTCGGCGGATGATGCAAAGAAGTACAAGGAAGAGAACGCTAAGATCGTGAGGGAGGAGATTATTCCCGCACTTAAAGCTTACGATAAGGAGCTCGACGGTATCACAGGCATCACTGATGCGGTTGCGCCCATGTGCAGCTATAAGGGAGGAAGGGATTACTATGATTATCTCATAGAATCCGAGATGAGCTGCGGCATGAGTGTGCAGGAATTGTTGGACTATCTGAAGGCTGAGGTGGACGATTGCGAGAACGAGCTGATCAGCATTGCCAAGAATGACATGGATGCGTATTACGCTTATGTCGACGGCGATTTTGAGTACCCTGTGACCGAAGCCGACGAGATCGTAAAGTATCTTCTCGAGAAGATGGGACCCAATTATCCGGAACTCGGAAATATCGACTGGAAGGTCGCATACCTTCCCAAAGTCCTGGAGCAGGACGGCATACTTGCGTACTATATCACACCACTCCTTGACAACGACAAGCTGAACGTGATCCGCGTAAACGGCGGCGCAAATGACACAGGTCTTTTCGGAACGATGGCACATGAGGGCTTCCCCGGACATATGCTTCAGTTCAATATCCAGAAGAGAGCGGGATCATATTATGTAGAGAATACATTCACCGAGCTCGGATATGCAGAGGGCTGGGCGATGCTTGTGGACCGTGACGCAGTCAATTACGCGGGCTTTAATAAGAACCTCGCGAGGATCATCCAGCTCGATGACATCATCGGCTATGATCTCGAAGCGATACTCGACCTTGGTATAAACGGTCTCGGATGGGGCGCGGATGAGGTCTACGATTATCTGAGCGGCGATCTGGGCTATCGCTACTCAAAGGAAGACTGTGAAGAGCTGATCCTGGAATTCGCTCCTTCTCCCGGAAATCTCATTCCCTACGCAGCAGGCTATCACCTCGTGGATGAGACGATAAAGGGTTACATGGAGGAGAACGATGTCACATACAAGGAGGCCTGCGAGGCATTCCTTGAGATCGGCAATGCAGCATTCCATATAGTTGCGAAGTACATGGGAACTGATTTCACCAAGTAAAGAGACCTGAATAACGGATAATTTATGGACATATTCGATATAATCACTCTGTTCGGCGGCGTCGGATTATTCCTCTACGGAATGCATCTAATGGGCGAATCGCTGAAGAATCTGGCCGGAAGCAGCCTCGAGAATATACTCGCGAGGCTGACCACCAGCCGCATGGAAATAGTCGGAAGGATCAAGGGCTTTGCTCTTGGAACAGTGGTCACGGCGATAATACAGAGCTCTGCGGCCACCACCATCATGCTGATAGGCTTCGTAAACGCAGGTATTATGAACCTGAGTCAGACAACAGCTGTCGTGTTCGGCGCCAATGTGGGTTCGACCGCGACGGCTCAGATACTCAGGCTTGCAGATATCGGCGGAGAGAACGTGTTTCTCAAGCTTCTCAAGCCTTCGTCATTTGCTCCGATACTCATAGGCATCGGTTCGTTTATACTGCTGTTTGCGAAGAAGAAGAGGCTGAAGGATATAGCGGGCATACTGATAGGACTCGGCGTGCTCTTCTTCGGTATGACAACTATGGAGCATGCATTTGAACCACTTCAGGAGTCTGAAAGCTTTAAGGCACTCTTTATTTCATTTACGAATCCGCTGATCGGCTTCGGAATAGGATTGGTGCTGACGGCTCTCATACAGAGCTCCTCCGCATCCGTCGGTATCCTGCAGGTACTTTCGACTACCGGCGCTGTCACCTATGCATCCGCGATACCTGTCATCATAGGCATGAACGTGGGCAAGTGCTCCACGATACTGCTTGGCTCCATAGGCGCCAACAAGAAGGCAAAAAGAGTGTCCATAATATATCTTGTGTTCAATCTGTTCGGTGCGGCGGCCCTTATGACCTTGATTTACGGTGTCAATGCGATAGCGCAATTTGAATTCTGGGCAGACCGTGTGAACCACGGCGATATCGCAAATATACACCTTCTCTTTAACCTGCTGACTGCTGCAGCCCTTCTTCCCTTGACCAGACAGGTGGCGGATCTTACCGGCCGTATCATGAACGATGTGGATGAGGAAAACGGCTCAAGCAAGGTGCTCGATACACTGGATATCAGACTTCTCAACACCCCTGTGACGGCTATTGCACAGTCCAGAATCGTGATGTGCCACATGATCGACAACATCATGGAGAACTACTATCTGAGCACGGGTATGTTCTATAACTACTCGGAGGAGGATATGGCCAAGGTCGAGAATAACGAGAAGTTCATCGATAAGTGCGAGACCACGCTGAACGAGTTCCTGCTGAAGGTTACCTCGCAGAACATGCTGTCACGTGACCTGAGAAAGCAGGCCAGCGAGCTCTTAAACTCCATAAGCGACCTTGAGAGAATAGGCGATCACTGCGCTGCCATGGCGCACTTCTCCGCCTCCATGAAGGAGGCAAAGCTGTCATTTTCCGAGAAGGGAAAGGCAGAGCTGCAGATCATAATCACCGCAGTTGAGAAGATACTCGATCTTTCATTTACCGCATTCAAAAAGGACGACAGCTCGGCCACCATCCGCATCGAAATACTCGATGACATGATAAACGAGCTGAAGGAGACCATCAAGGAGCACCATGTCAATAGGCTCCAGACCGGTGAGTGCAGCGTGGAGGTCGGCTTCTTCCTCGTGGATACGCTTACAAGCCTCGAGAGGATAGGCGGTCACTGTGTAAATGTCGCCCACCACGTCACGAAGCGTTTCGCGGCGCCCCAGGCATTTGACGAGATGCACGGCCACGCGTACAACGCAAACCTCAAGAATACTGAGGAGTATCAGGCGCTCTACATGTACTACGAGCAGGCTTACCTAAAGCCCATCGGCAAGTACAACGCGCATCCCATAGCGGAGAACGAAGCACCTGCTGAGGCGGTCGTTTCGGAGGCTCTCGTAACCGAGACCGATGTCCCTGAGACGCACGAGAAGGCGAAGAAAAAGAAGAGACCCAAGAAGAAGTAATATAATATGCCGCCCGGCAGCCGGGCGGCGTTTTTGCTTCTTTAGTTAACGTTAAAATATTAACGAAGTTTATATATTGCATATTGAATAATTGTCTGTTATGATTTATACAGCGGAAATTGTGAATGGCAGTCGGTCCTGCCGAATAAAAAAGGAGGATAAGTTATGAAGCAACAAAGAGCAAGGCGGCTATTTGCCTGGCTTATGGCAATGGTGCTGATCATCGGCTTTATCCCGCTTGGTTCGCCCGGCATTTCGGCGGCTGAGGCGGGAGACGGAGAAGATTCATCAGGGGTAAAGGAGTATAATCTGGATCCCTCGGTATCGATAAAGGATCTGGCAAAAAAGGCCACTATTGCAGCGGGAGTATACGGAACAGATGATTACTTTACTTTCAGTGGATCAGCTGTACGCGGAAACAGCGATACTTTTTCGTTTGAGCTCTCCAAGCAGGAGGGCGGCAAGCTGTCATTTACGGTGACGGGTACCGCAGATGTGGTGGTATCAGCCACAAGTACGGGTAAATCAAATGAATCCCATATGATGCTGAAATCGGGAGAGGACGGCGTGGTGCCTGACGGTGCCGAGGCGGCGGATGTTGTGGTATCAGGTACTTCGCCGGTGACCAGCGCTTCCTATATCGGCCTGAGTGCGGGGACATACAGCGTTGTGTCATCTGCGGATTTCGCAGACAGAGGTGTGCGCATAATCGATATCGTGGTCAATGAGACTCCGATCGTTACGAAGGAGTATGTGCTTAATCCCTCGGTATCGATAAAGGATCT
>DGVE01000206.1 GCA_002395865.1 Lachnospiraceae bacterium UBA4292
AAATACGACGTAGGTTATAGACTCGAATACGATGTCGCCTGTAGAACGGCGGAACCCTGTCTTGACCTTCTTTTTGTCTTCTTTTCTAAGCTCTTCTCCGGTAATGCCGGTGTTATCTTCGAATGCCATTGTCCCACCTCCTTATACGATACCGTCGCCGCGGATAGCCTTTGCTGCAGAATTAGCCGCGAAGAACAGGATGATACTTACGATCGATTTACCCATACCGACAACCGTCGAGAACGGTATCTGGTTGTCCACGATACCGAGGTTGTACACATACAGGTCGAGGACATTCAGAGCTTCCTCTGTCTGCGGGTTCGAGAATACGAGGTACTGATCCATACCGTTTGAAAGGATACCCGCTATGGACATGACGAGCATGACCACGTATGTCGGAAGAAGTCCGGGAAGTGTAATGTGCCACATTCTCTGGAATCTGTCGGCACCGTCGATGGAAGCCGCCTCATAGAGCTGCTGGTCGATACCTGCGATACCGGAGATGTAGATGATGGCGCTCCAGCCCACGCCCTTCCATGTTCCCCACAGAAGCATCTTGATCCAGAGGAAGCCCGACTCAGCCAGATGATCCTGGATACCGCCGAAGATCTGGTTGAACAGACCGTCGCTGGTGAAGATGGGGAATGCTATGGCGTAAACAAGGACCCATGAAATGAAGTTCGGTATGGTCGAGAACGTCGTAACGAACTTCTTGAACTTGTTGCTTCTGAGCTCGTTGAGGAAGATCGCGAATACCATGGGCAGCCAGCTGGTCGCAAGACCGAGGGCCGACATGACGAGCGTGTTCCTCATAACGATCATGAACTGCTTGATATAAGCTCCGTTCTGGAACAGAAGCTTGAAATACTTTAATCCCGCGAACTCCCTGAACTCCAGATCGTCATAGAAAGCATAGCGCCAGCCGTACAGAGGCAGGTATGAGAATGCTGCTATGAGAAGCAGGAAGGGAAGGAACATAAGGAACAGCTGATACTGAGAGTCGATGTAATATCCCTCTCTGGGGTCGAGATGTCCGAGCGTAAAGAACACTGCTATGGAAAGGACCACGAGCAGAGCGCATGCGATGAAATACGCAGTCAGAACGCCGGGATACTTCCACTCGATGGGATTGTCCACCTTACCGTCGTATACGGAGATCTCTGAATTCTCGGAGATGCCGTCGCAGATAAGTGTAAGGATAAGGTCGCCGGCTGCGATGGTGGAGAACTCTCCGCTCTCGCCGAGCGTCTCGTCCTGTACGAGCTGTCCGTCCTTTACAACATAGTTATCCGGTGAGATGTAGAGATAACCGTCCTCGAAAGCGACATTATACTTATAGCTCTCAAGGTCCTTAACAACACGGATGGATACCCACTTATTGATATAGATAACGCTGTCGGCACTTGCGCCCTCGTCAGCCTTTATCTTGAGAGCCCATCCGGTGATGCTCTTGCCGGAGTTGTTGTTGATCTTTACGTTGAATACATTTGCGTCCGTAGCCTTGTGGCCTTCGGGCATCTTGGTAGTCTTATCGGTCTCGTTCGCAAGAACCACATCATAAGAGCCCTGACTCTGGCTCTCCTCGTCGATGAGAATGGTCTTCTTCTCAACATTGCCTACGAAGCTGTTGATCATGAGCGCACCGATCAGAATGAAGATCGCGCCGCCGGTGATGATAAGAGTTGCAAGTCTCTTCATGTGCTTGCTTCCGAGCGAAACGCACGCACCCGCTCCGGCAGCAATTATACCGAGGAAGATGAAAATACTTCCGGCTCTTAAAATACCGAAGCTTGAAGAATCAAGAAAGCCCTTGGCGATACCCACTTCGATGTTGGCATTGCGGATTCCTCCGCTTGTTATCGCCGCTGTAAAAAGAGATGTAGTGTTCGTCGTCCTGTTGCCGTCAACTACCGTGAATATATAGGTAGGGTTGAAGGCAGCGAAGAACATGGAACACACCATGAGAAGAATGAAGACTCTGAGGACTATGAGTATATAGTCCGCAGCCCCTCTTTTCACGGTTACCTTTTTGTCCATAAAAAGTCCTCCTGTGACATCCCGCAGGGACTATCCCTGCTGTTAAAATTTGGCGCAGATACCCCTTGCGCAGAATCGTGTTAAAATACATTATATATAAAAACCCTCAACAAAAATACCTTATTTTTTGCATTTATTTTTCATCAAATATTTCATATACACTGTTTTTTCACTGTTTTATGAAGATTTCATAAATCACGAAAGCTGTGATTGCCTTTGGCTGTTTATCATGGTATTATCATTGGCAGAAATTCTGATAAAAATCAGGTAAATGAGGGAGTTCAAATGAGCAGAGAGAGTCTTCTTATATACGATAAAGCAGCGCAGGATTTCGACCATGCGCTCCCCATCGGCAACGGCCGCATGGGCGCAATGATCTACGGCGGAGTAAAGAATGAGCTGATAGGGCTCAACGAGGACAGCGTCTGGAGCGGCGGCAAAAGGAACCGCACCGACCCGCAGGCGAAACATATATATAAGAGAATAAGGGAGCTTCTCTCGCAGGGGCATGTGAAAGAGGCCGAGAAGCTGTGTGTGGACAGGATGATGGGCATTCCCTCGAACTGTCGCCACTACATGCCCCTGCCCGACCTTCACATAGAGCACGATATCGATGAGACAAATGTTAGCGATTACAGGCTGAGCCTCGACATATCGAAAGCATGCGCACAGGTGAGCTTCACCTGCGAAGGCGTGAGATATCGCCGCGAATATTTCATGTCGTATCCCGCAGCGGTACTTGCCGTTCGCATAAGCTCCGATAAGCCCGGCTCAGTGAGCCTTAAGGCATATATCGACGGCAGGGACGACTACTATGACGACAACCGCCCCGCAGCAGACGATATGATCCGCTTAAACGGCGGATGCGGCGGCAAGGACGGAATAAGCTTCGCCTGCGCTCTTAAGATGGTCGCCGAAGGAGGAGCCCGGTGCACGGAGGGCATAAAGCTCGCGGCATACAGCTGCGATAGTGTCACTCTGTATCTGGGAGCGCGCACGAGTTTCTACACAGCCTCATATATGGATGAATGCGTAAATGACGCAGCCGGAGCATCGGCCCGCGGCTTTGACGCGCTTTTTTCGGAGCATCTGGAAGACTACGCCCCCATATATGACAGATGCCGTCTCGAGCTCCCCTCGAACGAGGGCCTTCGCGGGCTTTTCACCGACGAGAGGATAGAAAGGCTGAAGAACGATCCCTCAGCTTACGATACAGGTCTTGCGGAGCTTTATTTCAACTATGGCCGCTACCTTATGATAAGCGGAAGCCGCCCCGGCACTCTCCCGCTGAACCTCCAGGGCATCTGGAACAAGGACTCGTGGCCCGCATGGGGCGGTCGCTACACCATCAATATCAACACCGAAATGAACTACTGGCCCGCCGAAGTCACAGCGCTGCCCGAGTTCCATCTTCCCCTCTTCGTCCTTTTGGAGAGAATGCGGGAGGACGGAAGGCGAGCCGCGCGGGAAATGTACGGCTGCAGAGGATTTATGGCGCACCACAACACCGACCTGTGGGGCGACTGCGCGCCTCAGGATGTGTGGGTGCCCGCGACTGTATGGCCCATGGGCGCGGCGTGGCTGTGCCTGCATATCATGGAGCACTACCACTTCACGCAGGATAAGGACTTCCTTCGCAGGATGTACCCCACACTCATCGAGGCCTGCGAATTCTTTGAGGACTATATGTTCGAGGATGAAAAGGGAAGGCTCCTTACAGGCCCCAGCCTCTCCCCCGAGAACACCTACATAAGCAGCACTGGCGAGCAAGGCAATATGTGCAACGGCCCGTCGATGGACTCGCAGATCATCAGGCAGCTGTTTACGGACGCGATAGATGCCGCTGCGATACTGGGCTGCGCTGACGATCACACAAAAAAGCTCGCTCAGATGCTCACAAAGCTTCCTCCGATAAGGGTCGGCAAATACGGCCAGATCATGGAGTGGGCCGAGGACTACGACGAGGCAGAGCCGGGCCACAGGCACATATCACAGCTATTCGCTCTCTACCCCTCCGACCAGATCGATATCAGGAAGACACCGGAGCTTGCGAAGGCAGCCAGAGCCACGCTTGAGCGCCGCCTCTCACACGGCGGAGGCCACACGGGCTGGAGCAGAGCGTGGATAATCAACTTCTGGGCCCGCCTCGGTGATGCGCGAAAGGTATCGGAGAACATTACTCTTCTGCTCTCACGCTCCACTAACATGAATATGCTCGACTCCCACCCGCCCTTCCAGATCGACGGCAATTTCGGCGG
>DGVE01000005.1 GCA_002395865.1 Lachnospiraceae bacterium UBA4292
TGTCCATGCAGGGCAGATCGTCGTGCACGAGTGAATAGGTATGTATGAATTCTATCGCAGCCATAAAAGGCTCTATCACTTTCCTGTCGCTTCCACCGAAAGCTCTGTAGGTCTCGAGCATCAGAACGGGTCTGATCCTCTTGCCCCCCGCCTTGACCGAGTAGGTCATGGCATCCGTGACCGGCTTAGCGAATGCTCCGGTCTTCGGGAGATATCTGGTCAAGATTTCCTCGGTATATGCGATATCGTCCGTCATTATCTCTCTGTGATCCATGATAGTGCGTCATCCGAGCTTACATCTCGGTTAGCTCCCCCGTCTCTGTATTAAGTACATTTATCTTCTTCTCAGTGTCCGCAAGTGAAAGCTTCAGGGACTTCACGAGCGCCATGCCCTTCTCGAAGTCCGCAAATGCCTCCTCTATGGGCTGGTCGCTCTTCTCCATCCTCGCGATTATGCCCTCAAGCTCCTTAAAACCCTCATCTATCTTCATCACATGCTCCTGTTCTTCTGCGTAACTTCCGCCTTCAGTCTTCCGTCCCTGAGCCTTATATCGACCATCTGTCCGACATCTGTCATATCCACCGAAGTCAGAGGTCTGCCCTCTTCGTCCGTCACAAAGCCGTAACCTCCCGAAAGCCTCTTGAGCGGAGACAGCGCATCAAGACTTATGCAGAGTCTGTCAAGGCGATGCGAATACAGATCGTACTTCGCACCCATCCCCTTCTTCATGAGCTCCGCATCTCTGTCCAGCCTGTGCTTCGCGTCGTCCAGTCTCTTCGAAGTCCGGACTCGCAGATAATTCTCCGCGACATTGAGTACATGCTTCCTGTCGGAGATCTTCTGCCGCATGAGGGCACTGAGCCTGATCTCGCTTCTCTTAAGTCTCTCAAGATTCAAGCGGAGCCTGCCCCTCGGGCTGGCACCCATAAGTCTCTGAGAGTATACATTCAGCGCACTGTCATACCTCTTATATGTCCTCTGTACAGAAACGTTAAGCGCGTCCCTGCACGAAGCCAGACGTATAAAAGCATCCCTGAGTGAAAAGACCGCAAGCTCGGCTGCGGCCGAAGGTGTCGGAGCTCGCAGATCTGCCACAAAATCCGCTATGGTGAAATCTATCTCATGCCCCACTGCGGATATCACGGGCGTGGTGCATCCGTAAATGGCTCTGGCGACGACCTCCTCATTGAAGGCCCACAGATCCTCTATGGATCCGCCTCCCCTGCCGACTATCATCACATCCACGCCGACGGCATCCATATAAGCTATGCCTTCTGCTATAGAAGCTGCGGCACCCGTCCCCTGCACGAGCACGGGACACAGAATGAGCTGCACATAGGGATTACGCCTCTTCGTGACATTGATTATATCCTGTATGGCGGCTCCTGTGGAGGCTGTGACCACACCGACCGTCTTAGCGTACCGGGGTATCGGCTTTTTATGCGCTGGATCAAATAATCCCTCGCCTCCGAGCTTTTTCTTAAGTTCCTCATACATCTCGTGGAGATTGCCCAGACCCGCTTTTTTGACGGAGCTGACCACGATGCTGTATGTACCGTTCGGCTCATAGACATCAAGGCGTCCTGTAATTATGTATTCGATGCCATTCTCTATCCTAAACTTCAGCCCGGCTGCCTGCGACCTGTATATCACGCATTTGATGGATGACGAGGCATCCTTCAGTGAAAAATAGACATGTCCGCTGGGGTGATATGTGACATTGGACGCTTCCCCGCGCACGCAGACATTCCGGAGATAATAATCCCCGGTCACAAGTCTTTTTATGTATGTGTTGATCTGCGATACGCTCAGTGCTCTTGATTCTGCAGAAACTTCCATATTCCGCCCAACACTCCGTTTACATAAGCGCCCGAATTGTCGTCGGCTCCGTATTTCTTCGCAAGCTCGACGGCTTCATTGATAGCGACCTGTCCGGGAACCATATCGTCATAGATCATCTCGTAAACTGCCTGGCGCAGTATGGTGAGATCGGTGTGGCCTATTCTCTGGATGCTCCATTTGGCTGAGTATTTCGAGATGAGCTCATCGGCCTCCGTCTGGTGCTCGAGCACCTGTCTGACCCTCTCGCTTACCGCGTCCTTGTCCTCCTGTGAGAGCTCAGGCTCGACATCGTCAACATAGAGCTTCACCTGCTCCTCCATGTCGTTCTCATCATGGAAGAACTCCCGGAAAAGGGCTTCAAAGGCATAGGTTCTAAGTTCAGTTCTCTTCATTTTATTCGATACCCGCAATGTGTATGGTCACGGTGCTTACATTGAAGCCTGTCATGCTCTCGACAGAATTCTTTACCTTCTCCTGTACCTTCACGCTGACATCCTTCACATTGTAGCCCTGTGCGATGACTATGGACAGAGTGATAGCGACCTCTTTGTTCTTGATATTGAGGGTTATGCCCCTCGAAAGACTTCTGGTGCTCTGCTTGGCAATGATCTCGCGTGTGAGATTGCCCGAAAGGCAAACCACGCCCTTCACATCCGTGGCCGCAAGACCCGCTACGACAGCCACCACCTCGTCAGCTATCTTTACCTCAACATTCTTTTCCATATCTGACCTCCTGTGTACGATCGTACACTTTTATTTTACGTAACTATTCAGCACCCGCCCATC
>DGVE01000052.1 GCA_002395865.1 Lachnospiraceae bacterium UBA4292
GGCGGGACTTGAACCCGCACGAGCGCAATGCTCACATGAACCTGAATCATGCGCGTATACCAATTCCGCCACATCTGCTCACGTTAGGGCATTATACAGGGGAATTGGCGCCTTGTCAAGAGGGAAATTCACCCTTTTGAAAGTCGGGTGTACCACATATTCTGCGTCTATTCGGCTTTAAGTCTTTTTTCTATGACATCGATGAGTATCTTCAGAGCCTTAAGTCTTGCGTAGTGCTTGTCGTTCGATTCGAGTATGTACCAAGGCGCGAACTCTGTGCTGGTCTTCTGCAGCATCTCATTGACGGCGACCTCGTACTGATCCCACTTCTCGCGGTTTCTCCAGTCCTCATCCGTTATCTTCCACTGCTTTTCGGGCGTGTTCTGTCTCTCATTGAAGCGTTCCAACTGAGTCTCCTTGTCGATCTGCACCCAGAACTTCACCACTACCGCGCCCCAGTCCGTGAGCTCCTTCTCGAACTCGTTTATCTCGTTGTACGCGCGCTGCCAGTCATTTTCGGAGCAGAAGCCCTCGAGTCTCTCCACCATCACTCTTCCGTACCAGGTGCGGTCAACCACCGCTATATGGCCGCTTCTGGGCAGGCGGTTCCAGAACCTCCACAGATAATGTCTGCTCTTTTCGGCAGGCTCAGGAGACGCGATCGGGTGCACCTCAAAGCCTCTCGGGTCCAGAGCAGCAGTCACTCTTTTGATATTGCCGCCCTTGCCCGCGGCGTCCCAGCCCTCGTAGGCGATGATCACCGGTATCTTCTTAAGATAGAGAATGTTGTGGAGCTCGGCCAGCCTCGTCTGAAGCTTCTTCAGCTCCTCATCGTACGTCGCCTCATCGGCCTTCACCGACAGATCGACTTCCGACAAAAGAGGCATCCTCTTGAGAGGAAATGTATTCTGCAGCACGACAGCGCTTCTTCCTATATTCTCGAGAGCCGTGTCGATATTCTTCACAAGTATTTCCAGCACCTGAAGCTCGGCCCACTTTTTGTTCTGTGAATCTATGAAAAACCACGGTGAATTGAACTGGTTCGTCGCGTCCAGATACATGTCGAACACATCCAAGCACTCCTCATAGTGCTTGTTCTGCCACTTGTCCCATTTGCTCACACGCCATCTCGTGGACTCGTCCTCCAGAAGCTGTTCCAGCCTCTTCTTCTGCTCCTTCTTCGTGATGTGGAAGAAGAACTTCACCACCAGATATCCGTTGTCAACCAGCTGTCTCTCGAAGCGCCTGATACTGTTCAGCCTGCTCCTGTACTGATCCACGCTCATCTCGCCCCTGGCGAACTGCTTCGTGACCTCGTCCATCCAGCTTCCGTCATAGAACGAGAACTTGCCCTCCTGCGGTATCCTCACGAAATACTTGTGAAGGAAAGGAAATCTCGCCCCCGTCGCCGCCGTCCACGAAAACGTCTCCGTCTTGTAGAATCTCGGATCCATGTTCTTGATGACCTTGCCCAGCACGCTTCCTTTGCCCGCAGTGCCCCAGCCCTCAAAAAGCACCAGCACCGGCACCTTCTTCTCCTTCAGCACCATCTGTCTCGCCGCCAGAGCCGCCCTCGCAGCCTCCAGCCTCGCCTCGATCTCCTCCTGCGCAGGCTTCTCCTGCGCCGTCCAATCCTTTAACATATAAACCCCTCCGTATTAATTCTGCCGTAACTGTCAGAAGAATGTTGGCTCCTCACCGAACTGCTCCTGAAATTCCTTTACCCATTCCTCATCATTGCTGAATGAGGCAGCAGGGTAAGATGTATTATTTTTAAGCTCCTCTGTGTTTCTCGAATATGCGAAGAACTGCGAACAATCCTTCCAGGTTATGCCCTTCTTTTTGCACAGGAAGCGCATATTATCGCGGACATCAGGGTTGGTGTCGATATCAGTCAGAAAAACACATTTTATGTGG
The DNA here is from genome assembly GCA_002395865.1 of Lachnospiraceae bacterium UBA4292. Taxonomy (GTDB): domain Bacteria; phylum Bacillota; class Clostridia; order Lachnospirales; family Lachnospiraceae; genus UBA4292. The sequence continues at coordinate 1,918 of DGVE01000052.1, forward strand.
TGCCTGTCCATTGCCTCAGCGGCCTCATCAGCCGAGTATACGGGAGCTCCGTCTATCAGCTTACCGCTCAAATGTCCGGTCGGGTCTATGACACAGGATATGTTGTACGACAGCCCGTTTCCGAGAGCTGTTATAGCCACCCTTCCGTTCTCACCTGTTCCGACTATCATCACATTTTCACCATTAACGGACTTTTTCTTCTTCACAAACAGAAAACGTCTTGAGAAACGGATCACTGAGATAAACACGAACTGAAACACCGCGCCGCCCGCGTAGTACGATACGGGCATCCTGAAGCCGGCGGCGATCGTTCCTATCACATGAGCGAAACCCGCGCACATGCAGGCCAAAACTATGCGTCGCAGATCGTTCGCTCCCGCATAGCGCCATATTCCCCCATAGAGTCTGAATAAAAAGAATATTAATATGCAGATCGCCGTATATATCGGGCCGATGAAATAATAGTTCTCGAAGAATCTCTCCATCCCCTCCTGAAACTCGCTGTTCACAAAAGCCCTGAGCGTCAGAGCCAGCAAATAGGCCGCATTGATGGCTATTATATCCAGCAGCACGATCAGCAGATCGCTCCTTTGAAATCCGGGTCTGTTTTTCATAAGATACCTTTCCTTTCTACTGCCATTTATCAGTCAAAAAAGCATCTGTGAATGATATCGATAATGATATCCTGTTCTTCCTCAGTCATCTTTATATCGGAAGGCAGGCAGAGCCCCCTTCTGAAGATATCCTCACCCACGTTTTTGTCATCCTTTGTCACGTAAGCGCACTTTTCGTAGAGTGGCTGCATGTGCATGGGCTTCCATATAGGTCTGCCCTCAGCATTGAACGCCGCCAGTGCCTCCAGTATCTCACCCGGGCAGCTCTTTCCCTTTTCCTTCTCCCAGCTCTGCTTGAAATCCCCTCTCTCAAAGAAGCACATAGCCTTCTCGTCGATGATCATGCACGAGAGCCAGTAGTTGCATATCGCCGAGCCCTCATTTATCGGGTTCATCTTCACCGGAAGATCCGCCAGACCCTCCCTGTAGCGCTCGTATATCCTCTTCTTCTGCTCGATATGGTCGAACAGGTAGGGCATCTGACCCCTTATGACTCCCGCGATGACATTACTCATGCGGTAGTTATAGCCCGTCTGAGAGTGCTGGTACCACGCCGCATTATCCCTGCTCTGAGTGCTCCACTTCCTTATTATGTCGGCATCCTCCTGGCTGTCGGTGATAAATGCTCCTCCCGCTGAGCCGGTGATGATCTTATTGCCGTTGAAGGA
>DGVE01000095.1 GCA_002395865.1 Lachnospiraceae bacterium UBA4292
CCATCCCGAAGCCCGAGAGCCACAGGATGCGCTCCGTGCTCTCGATACTCACCAGCCTTCTGAAGTACGTGGCATTTATAGTGATACTGTGCTGGGGACTGTCCATATTCGGGGTGAACGTGTCGACCATCGTGGCCAGCGTCGGTATCATCGCCCTGGTGGTGGGCTTCTCGGCGGAGAGCCTGATCGCGGACGTGGTCACGGGAGCATTCATGCTCTTTGAGAACCAGTACAATGTGGGTGATATCGTGGAGGTGAACGGCTTCAGGGGAACCGTTGTAAATATCGGTATCAGGACCACCAGTATCGCGGACCCGGGCGATAACGTGAAGATCGTAAATAACTCCGACATGAGGAACATTCTCAACCGTTCCGACAGAGTGTCGAGAAGCATCAGCGAGATAGCCATCCCCTACGCGACCGATCTCGAGAAGCTCGAGGAGGAGATACCCGTGCTGATGGATAAGATCTACGAGAAGCGCAAGGACGTGTTCAAGGCGGCTCCCGTGTACATGGGCGTTCAGGAGCTGGCTGAGTCCTCCGTGATACTGAAATTCATAGTAAATGTGGACGAGAGGGATATCTACGCGGGCGCAAGGCTCTTAAACCGCGATCTGCTGCTTGGCTTCAGGTCGCTCGGCGTCGAGTGTCCCTTCCCTCAGATCGATGTGCATCAGGACAGGAAATAGTCTGCATCGGAGGTGGGACATTTGCGTAGAAAAACTAAAGATGAATACGGATTTGACCCGCGCATGGAGATGTACAGTCCTCCCGCAGAGCACGGGTCGGTCGATGAGGTGGCGGCTCCGGCACCCGAGGACGCGCCGCTGCCGCCCGAGCTGCTGAGTAGCTCTGCGCCTGAAGAGGGCGGCGAAACACAGGGGCGCAGGAAGCTGTCCGCTCGAGGAGTTCTTAAGCGCGCCATGTTCATCCCTGCGGCTTCAGCCATTGCGATCGTATCGGTGACCGTGGCCTCCTACAATGTGGACCCGCTCGGCGGGGAGGGCATTTACGAGGAGGAATACGGATACCACGGCTCGGAGGGAAGCGGTAAAAAGACCGATCCGGATGAGACTTCGGATCCGTCGGGGCGCACGGACAGTTTTCCGAAGCTTAAGAACCTCGACCCTGATTTTGCGGGAGAGTATGCATGGTCCGATATGGGTACGGAGGAGTTTCTGGTACTGGACGGATATTATCTGGTGGCCGGAACCGTGTACACGGATGGCGGCACGGTGATCTCTAACCCAGACGGCGCGGTGTATGACAGGGATAATAACACGCTCACATTGACTGATTACCACGGAAGCAGTCTGGAGGCGAACCTCATGGGCAATGGCTTTAAGGTGGAGCTCGTGGGCGATTCCGAGCTGGAGTACGTGAAGGTCTGGGGCGCGATGTACGGCGGAAGCATAACATTTACGGGCTCCGGAAGCCTCACGATAAAGAGGAACGCGCCCTCGGGCGGACAGGATGTGGGCCTGATGCTTGAAGCGGAGGACAGCCCGTCGTGCGTGATGGTGGACAGGGAGGCAACCGTGGACATATACGGGGACTACGCCGTGATCATCCACCGCACAACCATGGAGAAAGCGATATACACGCTTTCACCGATAGAGACAGAGGGCGGTGAGTGCGCCCCGGGTGAGTTCGTTGAGATCACGACTGTCGTGCGCGATACCGAGGGCAATATCGTCTACGGCGATGACGGAAACCCTATGATACAGGTGATGACGGTAAAGGACATAGCCAAGCAGCAGGGAATGGACCTCTACGACTACTCGGTGGTCGGGGAGGACGGAAAGCCCTCGCCCCATGTGCGGTTCGCGCCGGGAGAATGATCTGATTTTTCCGTCGGCTTTTGCCGGCGGATTTTTTTGAAAAATATTTTTTCCTGTTGGACATTTGTTGGACATGATGTATTAATATGCATGGCGTAAGGAAAAAACAAGGGCGAAATGCCCGATATAATTACCCTGTTGGGTGTAAAGATAAGGAAGGTAAAATAAGATGCCTAAATTAACAGCGCAGGCCAGAGCCGAGTTTTTAACACAGATCAAGGGAACGGATCAGTATGAAGTCGAGCGGGAATGGATGCAGGAGTTCCATGACGCCATGGAAAAGGTCGTCGATGACAGCGATGATTTTGGTGAAAAAGAAAAAGATATCCAAAAAATGCAAGATGAACTGTTTGACGTAATGTTCAGAACAAAGGAACATGATCCCAAAACACTCATCAAATACAAGGCAGAGGAAGTTGAGGAAAAACTCAATTCTTTTGACAAAGTCGTAGCAGACTTCAGGAAGAAGTACGGCGATAAGGATTTCCCCGAGTTCTTCAAGAAGTATGACGAGCAGGGCGTAGGCTACGATCTGGGTGAGAAGAAGGAAGAAGACAAGGAAAAATCACCCGTACAGATAGCTGAGGAGGTCAGCAAGGATCTCGACGATGCTATCAACAAGCTCGGTGAGAAACTTAACGCGCCGTTTGAGCTTGATAAGAACGGCAACCTGCAGCCCACACAGGAGTTTATTGATTCTGTTCAGAAGAATTTCGATGAGATCGACAAGAAGAACGGGGAGAAGATCGAAAAGTCCGAAAAAAAGGATCCTGTGGTATCTTCTGAGTCGGTGGCCAGTACAGAGCCGGAGACTGCTGAAGCTAAAACAGCGAGTGCGTGGATCAGAGACATCCAGCACAAGGTTGATGAAACGCATATAATAACACCTGAGGAGCTTGCCCGTATAGTAGCCTGCAGACAGCTGTCCGACAGCGAAAGGGGAAGCAAGTCACGTCTGGTGAAAACGACTCTCACCAATGAGCAGATCGATCAGAGGGCGGCAGAGCTTTTGAGCAGCGCGGCATTCGACGAGTACGTAAATAAGAAGATGCCGAAGCTCAAGGTCGAGCAGGTCACCGACGGACACGGCGGACAGATCGAGGATGATATCACGGAGTTCATCCGCGCAAGAGAGGATTGCCAGGATCTGGATCCGAAGCTTTTCGGACGCTATCAGTTCAAGACCGCTTACAAGACATATGACGATTTCATTAAGGCCAATGTCCGCAAGGATAAGGAGATGAATCTTCAGTATCTCGATAATATGTTTGAGGTGGAGGATGACAAGACCAAGGCTGCAAAGCTTCTGGCTGCAGCCACCATCAAGGATAAGTATCCGAATGCCAAATTTAATCCCGAGACACTGAACGAGAAGGCAAGAGAGCTGTTAAAGGATACGACCTTCAAGATGGCCATCAAGAACAAGACTGCTTTAGACAGTGTGTTAAAGGGCGATTTCATCTCTTTCTCCGATGAGATGGGTAAGGTGCAGAGCGCATTCAAGAAGCCTAAGGATGCACACGGCTATATCAAGACAGAGATAAATGCTCACATCAATGCGATGAAGGGATTAAAGACATCCGCTAAGGTCGATCTTGACAAATCCTTCGTCGGCGGCGAGAAGGATGTCGATACAGGGGATAAATATCTTGCCAAGAGGAGCCAGAAGTACCAGAGAATGGTCAAGAATGCAGAGAAACTCCTGAATACGAACTTCCCCAAGGAAAAGGATGCGATGAAGGCTGTAAATGCCATTCTTGATTATCAGAACGGCAAGGAGGGTGGAAGCTTATTCAAGGCCAGAAACCAGCGCTTCGACCAGTCCATGCAGCTTCTTGCGGACATCACGGTGGGTACCCCTGCTGAGAAATATCTCAAGCAGCAGATCGATAAGGTGAACGCCGCTCGCGGTAAGCAGCCCGGTGATGCAGGTTATTACTCGCTCGAGACGTTTAAGAACAATGCTTTCAAGAGCGTTAAGACAGATAACGAGCTTGAGAACAAGGTGAATGAGGCCGGTGATATCGGTCTCGGCGGTCCGATGAACTGATATGAAAACGTAACACAGAAGGAGGGAGTCCATGAAAAGATTACAGGTACTTCTATTAGGAATATTGTTGATCGTCGGTACGATCGGCTTCATGATCTATGTTGCCGTCAGCACCAGGAACTATCAGCCTGCGGAGGCGAAGGTGGTCTCGATGGAGTATGATCCTACCTACATACCGACCGACGATGATGACCAGACGCCCCGGTATAACGCAGGCCTGACCTACACAGTGGACGGCAAGGAGTACAGGACCGAGATTCAGGTCCGCGAGGACGAGTACAAGGTAGGGGAGACCGTAAAGATCAAGTACGATCCGAAGAATCCGGAGAGCATTTCCGTCGGTGAGATGCCTCTTGCACTCATGATCGGTATAGGTATCGTGGCGTTCCTGCTCGGAGCTGGAGTTATAATCAAGGGCTTAAGAATGTAGCGGGCGGCACTCACAGGTGCCATCTCCGATAAATCATGAAACAGGCGTGACATGGTTCGCGCCTGTTTCGCGTGCGGAAGTATATGCTGTTTGTGAAATCTCCGTGAAATCGTTAAAATTTTAACATTTCATATTGCAATTAAAACACTCATGTGATAGAATGGGGGACAGTCGGGGAAACTGTCCCCTGTTTTCGTAGATTGCGGAGCAATCACTAATATTTCGGAGGTAAAACACATGGCAAGAAAGGTAGTTATCGCCGGCGCATGCCGTACGGCGATCGGAACAATGGGCGGATCTTTAAGCACGGTACCTGCTGCAGAGCTCGGCGCCATTGTCATCAAGGAAGCTTTAAAGAGGGCGAACGTGCCCGCTGATCAGGTGGATCAGGTCTACATGGGATGCGTTATCCAGGCCGGTCTCGGACAGAATGTTGCGCGTCAGGCTACACTGAAGGCAGGACTGCCTGTGGAGTGCCCCGCTGTAACGGTGAACGTAGTATGCGGCTCAGGCCTCAACTGCGTAAATATGGCTGCACAGATGATCATGGCAGGCGA
>DGVE01000021.1 GCA_002395865.1 Lachnospiraceae bacterium UBA4292
TTGTATTATACCATAATGCATTCGCATTATGCAGCCCGTCTTCGACGGTCAGTGTTTTGCTCCGCAAAACGTACCCGACGCACAGGTGCATCGGGTAGACCCTTCGGGTCTATAAATATTATACCATAATGCATTCGCATTATGCAGCCCGTCTTCGACGGTCAGTGTTTTGCTTTGCAAAACGTACCCGACGCACAGGTGCATCGGGTAGACCCTTCGGGTCTATAAATATTATACCATACTTGCGTCCGGTTTACCATAGTTAATTAACCGAAATGAACCCTATCTCCTTCAACTGTATCCTCTTTTTGCCCCTGTAGATAAGGAACAGGGGATGCGTTCCGTGCACAGCCCCGAGATCCGCGCTGTACTCTTTCCACTCGGACTGCGTCTCATCGAGTTCTATGACCGCAACCGGGTCACCGTCCTGCGCGAGTCTCACCTCTATGCAGGGCGCACCATCGTAATCATCTATCTGCGTGACATCCGTCTCGCCCCTCGTGTCCTCCCTCTCGGGAGCGTCGCTCACGACGCGGTTAGCGTCTGTCTCTGTGCGGGCGGTTACGGTGAATGTGTACTTCCCGTCAAAAGCGAAATATTTAAAGCCGATGAGTGTGCCGTTGCCCACCTCGCCGATGAACCTCTCTTCACCCGCGTTGGTCACATTCGGGAAAGCCCTTTTATAGATGCTGTTGCAGCCGTGGGGCATATTTCCGTCGGTTATATTGCAGGCAATGGGCGCGGGATATGTGCCGGATGCCACAAGAGGCCCGCCGTTTAATCCGCAGCTGGTCATCTCGACCTGGGCAATGCTTCCGTCCTTCGCTATCTCTATCTCCTGCGCGCAGGCCTGGCGGCTGTAGTCCGACTTGTGCGTAAGCCTATGGTAGAATACATACCATTTGCCGTTGATGCACTCGATGCTTCCGTGTGTGGTACCGGTCATGTTCATGCGCTTCGTGTTGCCCTTGTAGCCGATATCGCCGTTTGATACGATCGTTCCGCCGAATATAAAATCCCTGTCGGGCTTATCGCTCGTGGCGTAGCACAGCTCGTGGTTTTGCATGGAGGAGTACACGAAATAATACTTATCCCCCACCTTCCTGAGGGAAGATGCCTCGAAGAAGGGATGCTCCTCAAATGAAGTGCCCTTCACCCTGTAGGGTATGATGTGATGCGGTGGCTCGGCGATAGTGAGCATATCGTCCTTAAGGGTCACCGTCACCGGTCCCATGATCGAGTCAGGGTAGGACATGATCTCCTCCTTCGTCCTGCCGAACATGTTCATCATGGCACCCATGAACCATCCCTCATCGGGAGAGTAATCATCCCTCTCCTCGAAATCGTACTGTGTTCCATAGCAGAGCCTTATCACGCCGTTATCGTTCATTACGGCGGGATCAAAGCACACATATCTCATCATATCGGTGCCGTCCTCATTGCGCACATGGCCTATGTACTCATAAGGTCCCGCCGGCGAGTCCGAAACGGCCACGCTTATCGGTTCGGTATAACCTCCCTCACCGTAGTCGCCGGACATACAGTAATAGAGATAGTATCTGCCGTCATTGCCCTGCACTACATCCGGCGCGTACATGTATTTTCTGCGCGGGTATGCGGGGTCCTGGCTCGCGCGGTATGAAACGCCCTCGCACCTCCAGTCTGTGAGATCATTTACAGGGGCTGACCACACAGTGTAGTCCAGCATACAGAAGGTCCAGCCTCCCTCGCAGTCATGCGAGCCGTAAATATATACTCTGTCGCCGAAAACATGGGGTTCTCCATCGGGAATATATTCGTAAAGCGGAAGGAACGGATTATATACCTGTCTTTTGTCGTTCATATCGCACGCTCCTTTTTGAATTATAGTCAAATTATAATGCTCTCCCGCCTCTTATGTCAAGGTCTATCCGGGCCGGGTGTCATTTTCACACTGCTCAGCATCCCTCAGGCAATAAAAAAGGGGGCTGTAAAATCAGCCCTCTCCTCATTGGCTCTCAGTTTCGGAGGTATTGTCTTTCTCCGCGGGGATCTCATAATTCAGGACATTACCGCCTATGCCGTTGCTCAACATATAGTTTATGCTGTCGAGCTTTTCCCCGGTGCGGATATAGTACATATTTCTGGTATCCTCCTCTATCTTCTGCACCTCGACTATCGGAACGGTTTCTCCGCTATCCTTTTGAAGTCCCCACTCTCTGCCCTCGTCATTGATCTCCTCGTCGCTCACAACTACAATGATACCGTCTTCCTCACGATGGGCCTCGATCACCCTGTAGGGCTTTATCTGAGCCATTTGCGTGACGTCACCGCTGTCCACACTCGTGTGGTTCCTGTAAACCGATATAATAATTATCAGTGCCAGAACACCTATCGCAGTCGCAGCAATGCTCAACAGCCTTATAAACTTTATTCTTTCGCGGCGCAGATACTCATCCCTGGCCGCAAGCACGATCTTTTTCATTCTTTCAGTGTTCTTCATATTCGTCACCGCCCTCCTCCATCATCCGCCTATAGCTTTCTCTTGCTTTTTCTATGATCTTGTATGCCCTTCTGGGTCTCATACCCATCACCTTTGCGATCTCAGCAGGGCTGAAATTCTTGATATACATAAGATACAGTATCTGGCGGTGCTCCTCATTCAGCCGCCCGAGGGATCTGATAAAATTTTCCTGTTCCTCCATGAGTAAGCACAGCTCCTGCGGATCCTCCTCCATCGGCCCGGCGATACTGTTAAGCTTCTCCTCATCCATTTCAAGCCGCTGAAGTATCGACATTCTGCCTTTCCACGCATTTATGGCGCAGTTCCTTGCTATTTTGTAGACCCAAGCCCCGAACGTTCCATTACCTCTGTATATACTTTTCTTAAGCGATATCCTGATGAAAACCTCCTGGACGACATCCTCGGCATCGTGATAGTTCCCCAGTATTCCCTCCACGAAGCGCATAAGATCACTGTAGAACCCATCGATCACGCCGCCGATAGCCTCATCGTCGCCCTCAAGATATTTTCTGTAATACTCCTCCGGTGTCATAATCCTCCAAATGCGGCAGGCAAAACGGGCCGAAGCTGCCGCTGATCATTGATCCATAAATTTGTAAATAGGCCCATTTTTCAAAGAGCAGTATACTTCTTCACCGCTGATGATAAAGCTGATGCTTTCCGCCCTGCAAATGCAATGCGGCTCTGCAAATCTAAGCTCTCATATTAATACCGGATCATCAGACAGATCTTCTACCTGTAAGACAATTCTTCCGACCCCGATTCCCCCTCCAGATTGTATTTTTTAGGATACAATCCTGTATTTTTGCAAAAAAATCCGGCAGAGCGCGCCCTGCCGGTAAAATAATATTCCGTTACAGATCTCTGTGGTGGAACTGCTTCTTGCCCGATGCATAATCGCCCACGATCTGGCCGTTTCCGCGCAGAAGATATTTATATGTCGTGAGGCCCTCGAGTCCCACAGGTCCTCTCGCGTGAAGCTTGCTCGTGCTGATACCCACCTCGGCTCCGAAGCCGTACCTGAAGCCATCCGCAAATCTGGTGGAGCAGTTCTGATAGACTCCCGCAGAGTCCACGAGCTGCATGAAGCGCGCCGCTGTCTTGTCATTTTCGGTGATGATGCAGTCGGTGTGGTGCGAGCCGAAGCGATTGATATGCTCTATCGCCTCGTCCACGCCGTCCACTATCTTCACTGACAGTGTCCATGCGAGGTACTCGGTATTATACTCGTCATCACCCATAAGTTCTGCATCGATGAGCTGCGAGGTCTCGGCATTTGCGCGCAGCTTCACTCCCGCGTCTGTAAGCGCCTTCGCTATCGCAGGAAGCGCAGTCTTCGCTATGCGCCTGTCCACAAGAAGAGTCTCGGTAGCATTGCATGCTGCGCTGTACTGGGTCTTCGCGTCAATGATTATCGGTATGGCCTTTTCTATGTCGGCATCTCCGTCCACATATGTATGGCATACGCCGTCGGAATGTCCCATGACGGGTATTTTCGTGTTGTCCATGATGTATCTCACGAACGCGTTCGAGCCTCTGGGTATGATGAGATCCACATAGCCCTCGCACTTTAAGAGTTCATCTATCTCGGAGTGCGCCTCCGCCTGAAATAAGCACCCTTCAGGTGCTCCGCCCTTCAAAGCAGCCTTCTTTATCACGTTAAAGAGCACCCTGTTGGTATTTGCGGTCTCCTTGCCGCCCTTTAGGAGGGCACAGTTGCCGCTCTTTATGCACAGCGCGGATATCTGAATGAGCGCGTCGGGTCTGGCCTCAAATATGATACCGATCACGCCTATGGGGCAGGACACACGGCTGAGCACCAGTCCCTCGTCGAGTTCTCTCTCAAGCAGCTTTCTGCCCAAAGGATCGGGCAGGCCTATAAGCTGGGTGATACCGCTCACGCAGTCCTCCATCTTGTGGTCGTCAAACTTCAGCCTCTTCATCACAGCCTCGGCTATACCGTTCTTCTTCGCGGCCTCCATATCGGCCACATTTGCCGCAAATATCTCGTCCCTGCTCGCCTTCAGCGCCTCGCACACTTTAGCCAGTATAGCGTTACGGGCCTCCCCCGACATCGCCGCCATCTTAGGCGCGTCGGCCTTCATCATCATTGCCGCTTTTTTTACGTCCATTCTACACCTCCCCATGCTCTGCGATGATCTTCTCCATCCAGATCATATTGTAC
>DGVE01000159.1 GCA_002395865.1 Lachnospiraceae bacterium UBA4292
TCCTGTACTATGACAAGAGCGTTGTTACAGATCCGAGCAGTCTTGAGAAGATCATTGCTGACTGTGAGGCAGCCGGCAAGAACTTCTACATGGAGGTCAATTCGGGCTGGTATCAGACAGCATTCTTCTTCGGTACAGGTGCAGAACTGACATATGAGACTGACGATACAGGCAAGTTCACAGCGTGCAACGCTTCCTATGCTTCCCCGGAAGGACTGCTTGCTCTGAAAGAGATTATAGAGCTCTGTGGTTCCAAATCTTTCCAGAACGGCTCCGCAATCGGTGAGGCCACGAATGTAGGTGCGATCGTTGACGGTACCTGGGATGCTGAGACCGCACAGCAGGTATTCGGCGATAATTATGCCTGCGCAAAACTTCCGGAATTCACAGCTGCTGACGGCAACAACTATCAGATGAGCGGTTTCGGCGGATTCAAGCTTCTCGGTGTCAAGCCGCAGTCCGATGAGAACAAACTGGCTGTCTGCGATGCGATTGCTGCATATCTTTCCAGCGGGGATGTACAGCTTGCCCGCTATGAAGCTGTTAAGTGGGGTCCGTCCAATCTTGAGGCACAGAAGTCAGATATCGTCAAGTCTGACGCGGCACTCTCCGCACTGGCTGAACAGCTCGCATTTACGATTCCGCAGGGACAGTATCCGGGCGACTACTGGACGCTTGCTACTTCTCTCGGTGATTCCGTTATTTCCGGCGAACTCACAACAGGTTCCTCCGATGACGATCTGATGGCGGCTCTTCAGAAATTCCAGGATACATGCAATTCTTACGTTGGAAAATAATCAGGTTCAATCTCAGTGTGAGTGGTTTCACCTTTAAGGTGGCGTGTCATATCAAGCTTGAAGTCTGACGCAAAATTTTGATGCATAGCTGCCATACCTTTTTGAAGGTGTGGCAGCTTTTATCTCAGTGGGAGAATCCCCCGCTTCTACATGCGGTGGGTTATGACAAGGAGTAAATGATATGTTAAAGAACTTCTTTAGTGGTCTGGGGGAAGATATAAAGGAGATAGGAACGACATTTGCAGAGGGGGACATCAAGACCAGGCTGTCTTTCCTTATTTTCGGTCTCGGTCCGCTTCTACGGGGACAGATCGTAAAAGGGTTGGCGTATCTGGCTGTTCAGATCGCGCTGATCTGGTATGTTGTTGCTTTCGGATGGAAGTATATGAGCAAATTTTCAACTCTCGGAACTGTCGTCACGCATAAGGAGAACCGAATCACGGTCTACGGTGACAACAGCTTTCTCATTCTTCTTTTCGGTCTTCTGACGATCATAGCGTTTATAGCTTTCATATTTATATGGCGTGAAAATGTTCGGGAGAACTATAACGAACAGAACCTAATTAAAGAAGGCAAGGAACTTCCTTCCAATAAAAAGGTACTGCTTTCTCTTCTTGACAGCAATTTCCATAAGACGTTGCTCGCACTTCCGGTTACCGGCATTTTCATCTTTACGGTTCTGCCGATTCTCTTCATGATCTGCGTAGCGTTCACGAACTATGACAAGAATCACCAGTCTCCGACTAATCTTTTCACATGGGTCGGTCTTGAGAATTTCCGCCAGCTTTTTAAGTTCGGATCTCACGGGTTCGGCAGCACTTTCCTCGCTGTTCTCGGTTGGACGATGGTGTGGGCATTCTTTGCGACATTCATCGATTATTTCCTCGGCATGGCTGTTGCAGTCATGATCAACAAGAAGGGGATCCGTTTTAAGAAGCTGTGGAGAACGATTCTTATTTTGACGATTGCGGTACCTCAGATCGTCTCATTGCTTTACATTTCCAAAATGTTCGCGACGGACGGTCTGGTAAACGGCTATCTGATGAAGTGGGGGCTGATCAAGTCAGCAATTCCTTTCTGGAAGGATCCGATGCTTGCCCGCATCATGATCGTTGTGATCAATATCTGGATCGGCATTCCGTATATGATGCTGATCGCGACCGGTCTTCTGATGAATATACCGGCAGAGCTTTATGAGAGCGCCAAGATGGACGGTGCCAATTCCGTGCAAATGTTCAGACACATTACGCTCCCGTATATGCTGTTCGTCACAGGTCCGTTCCTTCTGACACAGTTCACCGGTAATCTGAATAACTTCAACGTAATTTACCTGCTCAACAAGGGCGGTCCGCAATCCATGCGGATGGCTGAAAATGCCGGACGTACCGACCTTCTGGTCACCTGGCTCTACAAGATGACCGTCAACGATACGAATTATAAGATGGCGGCCGTAATCGGTATCATGGTGTTCCTTGTGACGGCGATAACTTCGCTGATAGTTTACAACATGCTGCCGTCAGTAAAAGATGAGGAGGGCTTTCAGTAATGAAAAGAAAAGAACAGATAGGAAATGCAATTATTTATGTAGTTCTCGTGCTTATGAGCATTATCTGGCTCTTCCCGTTTTTCGGACTGATTATGCAGAGCTTCCGCTCCTATGATCCGAAAGTAGAATACGGCGGTATGGTCGACTATATAATTCCGCATAAGTTTTCACTGGACAATTATAAATTCCTTTTCTCCGGCGAGACAAATTTTCTCCGTTGGTACGGGAATACGCTGACGATTGCCGTGTGTGTATCTGTGTTCTCCACGCTGATCGTTCTCTGCGTGAGCTATGCGCTCTCCAGAATGCGTTTTAAGGGAAGGAAACTTCTCATGAGATTCTGGCTCATACTCGGTATGTTTCCGGGCTTCCTGACCATGATCTGCCTGTACTTCCTGCTCAAGACATTCGGACTTACGCAGGCCGGCGCTGTTCCGGGTCTTATTTTGATCTCGGTCGCCAATTCAGGTATGGGCTATTATGTCTGCAAAGGGTATTTCGACACGCTCCCGAGGTCTCTGGATGAGGCAGCCCTCATTGACGGTGCGTCCCGTGCAAGAATTTTCCTGACGATGGTCATCCCGCTCTCCAAACCGATCATCATTTATACCGCGCTGACAGCCTTCATGGCGCCATGGTGCGATTATGTATTTGCTTCCTATGTAGCGTTCGGTCACGATGCGAGCTATAACGTCGCGGTCGCCCTTCAGCGGTGGGTCGTTACAAATGACTATCAGGGCTATTTCACCCGCTTCTGCGCGGGCGGTATTCTGGTAGCTGTTCCTGTCACCATCCTCTTCATGCTTCTTCAGAAGTACTATGTTGAGGGAGTTACAGGCGGTGCAGTTAAGGGCTAAGCTTTGCCTGAATTTAAGAGAGGCGTCAAGGACGTCTCTCTTTTATGGGAAGTATATTTATATATAGATATACTTTCTGCGTATTATTTGCAAATACGAACAATTAATAATATATGAGTTATTTCATCGGCGTTAGGCAGGCATGGCAGCGATGGATGCAGCGTAATGCCTGCGGAAAGGTACAATAATGAAGAATCAGTTTGTAGTAAATGTCATCCACCGGCCGGAGATGGTGCCGGAGTACGCCGAGAAGGTGACGGGGCATGGCAAGGAGGAGAATATAAGCCGCAAGGCTCTGCTGACCGAGTCTCTTGATATATTCAAGACGCAGCAGGCGATAGCCCATAAAAACGGCATCAAGACTACGATCCAGATGACTTACGCGTCGCTGTTCAACGACGAGGCGGTGTCGCTTGCGAAGGAGCATCACGAAAAGTACGGCGATGAGATAGCGCTGACGCTTCTGGGACTTCCCTGCAAGGAGTTTCGCGAGAAGTACAAGACGAAGGATTTCTGCATCTGGATGTTCTCCATGGAGGACAAGAAGGAGATCGTGCGCGACGTGTTCGGCAAGTTCTACGATACATTCGGCTTCTATCCGGAAAGCACGGGTTCTTACTATATGGATGCCGAGCTCACGAACTTTATCAAGGAGGAGTACCCTTCGGTAAAGTGCGCGGTCGCCACCTGCTGGGAGGAGGGCCCGAAGGCCTACCACACCTGCAACAACTCGTGGTACACGCTCTTTGACGGAGGCCCCTGGGCGCCGTGGATCCCTTCAAAGCAGAATACTCACGCTCCGGCGGCAGATGCCTCCGAGGACAGCGGAATAGTGGCCATACCGCACCTTTCACGCGATCTTATCGCGTGCTACGACGGAAACGGCTCAAACTTCGGAACGCACCCCCAGAATGTCCTTCGCGGCATGATCTACGACAGCAAGACATGGGAGTATCCGTATCTTTACAATCTCATCGACCAGTACAGAAATCTGGCCAGATTCAACAACGGCTACGCCTACAACATGATGTTCGTGGGACCGGGCTGGATGAACAAGATGGGCCGCTGGGAGGCTCCTTATGAGCTTCTGCTTAAGTCCTACGAGGACGGCATGGCCTACTACGGAAAGCTTAAGAAGGAGGGCAAGCTCATTGACATGACGATGAGTGAGTTCGCTGACTATTACAGAAAGAAGAAGACCTACACCGAGCCCGAGTGCGCGCTGTGGGACGACATACTCTACGGCTCTGAAAAGGAGCTCTTCTGGTACACCGACCCCTATATGCGTGCCTGTGTAAATATGGATCAGGGCGGCGCCATCGTGGACCTTAGACCCTACGCGGCTAAGCTGAACTGGCCCGTGGGTATAGGAACGAAGCATGTTCAGGACGCGTCATATCCCTTCCTGATACAGGAGAAGTACAGGGCGGGATATTTCACACACTATGCGGGCGAGGGTACCATCAGAAGCGCGAAGGTGACTCATAACGGCGAGGAGGTCGATCTGGCTCTTTGCAGGACGAAGGCGCACTTCTCGGAGGAGATCATCGACGGAAGGAAGAACCGTGTGCTCACACTTGACACTGTGGATATCGAGTTTGCTGATCTGACCTGCTCGGTACAGACGAAGGTATACTTCGAGGAGGGCACGGGAAGAGTGGCTCACGAGAGAAAGGTCGTCAAGATGAGCGACCCGACAGCAAGCGTATCCCTTAACGAGTACATAGTTGCGTGCTACGGCACGACGGAGTACCCGGAGGATATGACACCTGTGAGACTGGTCATCGACGGCGAGGAGAAGCAGGAGATCGCCTACGAGTACAAGTGCCGTGAGGCGGCCGAGACGGGAGCGAAGAGCGTATACGCACTCATTCCGCCCATCGAGACGAAGGTAAGCCTTGATGTCGAGAGGAAGGGCGAGGCAGCCGTAAGTGGTTATATAAAGGAGGGCTACGCATTTTCACCCATGTTCACCCTCGGTTACACTACACAGATGAAGGAAGGGGAGGTAGTCAAGACATGGCTCAGTCTGGAAAAGGCAAACTGAATTTCAGGTGCCCCTCATGCTTTATGAGGGACTTGGACATAGATATGTTCTACGATAAGGACAAGAAGCAGTACTACTGCATAAGATGTCAGTACACAGGCACGGAGGAGGATGTTCTGGCGAAGAACGAGATGGCGCGCTTCAGATACCGGGCGGCCATGAAACGCTTCGACTTCGGGCTTGACGATATGGAGTGGGGCGCCGATGGAAATGATTAAGGGCGCCGACATCTCCACACTTATATCGGTCGAACAAAACGGAGGACATTTCTTCGACGGCGGGGTAGAAAAGGACTGCCTTCAGATACTGAAGGACTACGGCTTCAACTATGTTCGCATACGCCTGTGGAATGACCCGAGGTCATCTGACGGAAGGGCATACGGGGCAGGTGACAATGATGCGGACATGCTCCTGCGCCTGGCCTCACGGGCTAAGGCAGCAGGCCTTAAGATCCTTCTGGACTTTCACTACAGCGATTTCTGGGCCGATCCGGGCAAGCAGTACATTCCGAAAGCCTGGACAGAAAATGCCACGGTGGAGAGCCTCACGAAGCATGTGTACGACTACACGCGTGAGATCGTCTCGGAGATGATAGGACGCGGTCTTCGCCCCGACATGGTCCAGATAGGCAATGAGCTCTCAAACGGCCTTCTGTGGCCCTTCGGAAAGGTCCCTGAGTACGACAATATAGCGCACTTTGTCAGCGCGGGGCTTGACGCCGTGCGCGAGCTGGATCCTTCGATAAAGCTTATGATCCATCTGGACAACGGCGGCAAAAACTCGCTCTACCGCGAGTGGTTCGACAATTTCACAAAGCGCGGCAGTGATTTCGATATCATCGGACTGAGCTATTATCCGTTCTGGCACGGGTCTTTTGCGGATCTGGCCGCAAATATGAATGACATAGCTCTTAGATACGGCAAGGAACTGGTGATAGCGGAGGTCTCCACGGGCTTCACCATGGAGGACTACGCTTCCTTCGAGCGCCTCGCGCCCCATGAGCGAAAGGGTTACGCCACGAAGCCTTCTTTAGCCGAGAAAGTGGAGTATCCGATGACACCCGAGGGTCAGTGCGACTTTATGAAGCGTCTCGCAGACGTAATCCGCGCGGTACCGGGAGGCCTCGGGCGCGGCTTCTTCTACTGGGAGCCGGCCTGGATACCTGTCCCGAACGTGTGGTGGGCTACGCCGGCCGCCCTCGAGTACATACACGAGCCCGGGCCCGGCGGCAATGAGTGGGCTAATCAGGCCCTCTTCACCTACGACGGCCACGCCCTTCCCGCCCTCGCCGCTATCCGCGAGCTGTAGGCCCTCCTTTTGCCTCCGATATCGACGGTGACCACACGGACGGTGGCCGCCAATCACTTAAGGGTGACGGCGGACGCCCGAAAATATATCCTTCGCTTATTGGGAACGTCGGCCCATGCTGAATTCGCTTCGCGAATGGGCCGACGCTACATGTCAAGTCGCAAGCGACTTGACACAGATCATGGCTCG
>DGVE01000065.1 GCA_002395865.1 Lachnospiraceae bacterium UBA4292
TGGTAAGCGCAGGCTGCGCTATCGGCATAGGAAATGTTTGGCGCTTTCCTTACATGGTGGGGCAGAACGGAGGCGCGTTTTTCGTTTTGTTTTACTTGCTGTTTCTGGTCATCATGGGAATACCGGTACTGACCATGGAGCTGGCGGTGGGACGCGCGAGTGGGAAGACTACCATGCGTGGTATGCAGATGCTTGAGAAGACCGGCAGCAAATGGCACATTCACGGCTGGGTATGCTATATCGGAAGCGCCATACTGATGATGTACTACACCACTGTGGCGGGCTGGATGCTTTTCTACTTCTGGAGGTTCCTGACCGGGGCTTTTGATGAAATGGATAAAAGCCGGGTGGCCGGTGTTTTTGAAGAGATGATGTCACAGCCGGGGGAAATGATGATTTTTACGGCCCTTACGGTGGCTTTTGGCTTTCTGGTGCTGTGTTTCGGCGTTCAGAAGGGGCTGGAACGCGTCACGAAGATCATGATGATCGGTCTCCTGACACTGATCCTGGTATTGGCGACAAACAGCATACTGCTTGAGGGTGGAAGTGTGGGCATCAGTTTTTATCTGCTGCCCGACGCAGGGAAGGCTTCTCGCAGCGGATGGGGCAATGTGATCGCCGCGGCTATGAACCAGTCATTCTTTACCGTCAGTCTGGGTATCGGAGCTATGGAGATCTTCGGAAGCTACATGTCTAAGGAGCATACTCTGGTCAGCGAATCGATAAGGATCGTTCTTCTGGATACCTTCGTGGCGCTGATGTCGGGGCTGATCATTTTTCCCGCATGCTTTTCGTTTGGAGTTGAGCCCGATCAGGGGCCGTCGCTGATCTTTTATACGCTTCCGCAGATATTTCTGAATATGCAGGGCGGAAGGATATGGGGAACTATGTTTTTCGCCTTCATGGTTTTTGCCAGCTTTTCCACGGTGACGGCCGTATTTGAAAATCTGGTCGTTTTGCTCGTGGACAATCTGGGGTGGAGACGTATGAAGTCCATTGCGGTTAATTTTGTACTGATCCTCACGACCGGCGTCCCCTGCGTGCTGGGCTTCAACATCTGGGCTGACTTGAAGCTGATCGGAGGCCGGGGCGTCATGGACTCGGAGGATTTTATCGTCAGCAATCTACTGCTTCCGCTGGGGTCTCTGGTGTTCGTGATCTTCTGTACCTGGAGATTTGGCTGGGGAGCGGAGAAATACCTTGAGGAGGTAAATACAGGCAGGGGCATACGCCTGCCGCGCTGTATCATTCCGTATTTCAAGTATGTTCTACCTGTGCTGACTAT
Organism: Lachnospiraceae bacterium UBA4292; assembly: GCA_002395865.1. Classification (GTDB taxonomy): domain Bacteria; phylum Bacillota; class Clostridia; order Lachnospirales; family Lachnospiraceae; genus UBA4292. The sequence goes on from DGVE01000065.1 coordinate 1,286, forward strand.
TGTGATACTGGTCAGCGGGCTGCTGTGACAGATATGAACGATTTTGGCCGGAGAGCCCTGCGCCCTCCGGCTTTTCATTGCAGGAAAAAAAGAAAAATACAAAAAAACTTTATTTTTACCCGACGTTTTTGCTTCCTCGATTGTATTAGTAGTGAAGGGAGGTATAAAGCGATATGTCAAGATCTTTGTTGCGTACGGACAAGGAGATCGCGGATATATACGAACGACACAGAAATACTGTATATCGTGTCTGCTACAGCTTTATGAAAAACCCTGCCGACACAGAGGATGCGGTCCAGGATACTTTTATCAGCCTGATCAGGAAAGGTCCGGCTTTTGAGAGTGAGGAGCATGAGAAGGCCTGGTTGATACGAACCGCCACGAACATCTGCAGGAATACGCTTAAGCACTGGTGGCGCAGACACGAGAATATAGATGATCTCCATGATGTGGAGAGCCCGGAAAGGGTGGATACTACAGAGGCCGATGATGTGCTCGGTGCGGTCATGGGCCTTCCCGATAAATACAAGTCGGTCGTATACCTGTACTACTATGAGGGTTATTCCAGCGTGCAGATCGCTGATATTCTCAGAAAGCCGCAATCGACAATCCGTAATTACCTGCGCGAAGCTCGCGCGATCCTGAAAGAAAGGTTAGGTGATCATTTCGATGAAGAACAGTGATATGATAGCTTCATGGGACAAAGTGTTGCCGGGTGATGATGCGAATGAACGTATGCTTTCTGCCATACTTAAAGCCAATCGCCTGACTCATAACGGAAAGAAAAAGGTGAGTGCTGTGTCTAAAGCAAAGTTAAAATATATCCCTGTCGCAGTATTTATTGCCATAGGGGTGATCGTGGGACCCAGGCTTATAAAAAGGGAGAAGACCTGGCCGCAAAAACATGTTGCGCAGATCGCGTCAAGCAGGGATGAGGTTTCCGTCCGTATCACGAAGGATACCTGGGCCAATACCGGAAATGCCGGAAGATACACCACACTTAGGTATTCGGGGGTCGATTACATAACAGCTGCTCTGGCTCTGAAGGATGAAGACAAGGGAAGCTCCCTCGGAAATGCTGTAGTGACCGGTCAGGATCAATTCTCAAAAGAGATCCACGAAATGGATGTCGAGGTATTTGAGATACAGGGAGTTGATTCTAAATGCGCGGTAGCGGTACGTTTTACCGAGCAGGATAGCAGTGTAAACGGAATGGATCATGTATATGCTTATATGAATACCGATTATTCACCCGGGACACTGGGAGAGCTTATCAGGGATCTGGGACTTGAAAAACAGCTGGAGATAGGCCTTGTTTCTTATAAGTACCGGCAGGGAGAGGACATGGTCGTATTCGAAGATGTGGAGGTCTCCAAAGTTTTGGAACTTCTGAAGACCAATGAGAGCGCCGCTAATGTAAGTGTGCCGGATACCGATCGCGGAAGAACGGTGATAAGTATCGGAGCCGACTACCTCGGTATCGGAATGAATAAAGGTATATTCCTGACAGAGGAAGGTTATCTCTGGACAAACATCCTCGAGACCGGTAAGTACTTCTACATCGGCAAGGATGAGGTAGATGAGTTTGTGAACTATGTGATCGATAACTACGACGGCTATATCTACATCTATGACCTGACGGAGACCGAGAATGCGGTGGATGAATAAAAAACATTTTGAGGAGGGCTCGGAACGGGCTCTCTTTTAACGCATTATCAAAACGGGCTGACACACTGATTATGTAGTGTGCCTGCCCGTTTCTTGAAATTGTCGCATGGACAAGTACTATTTAAATAGCCGGCTGATAGCGAGCAGGATGCCGGCTCTTTCGCTATCCATATCCCTGTAATTTTCTATCAACATCCATTCAGAGTCGTTCAGAACGTACATATGGTCTGCTTCACAGAAAAACTCACTCAATGAATATCCCAAGGCCTCTAAGAGACGTTCTAATGTATCTATAGTCGGCTGCCGCGTTCCCTCTTCTATACCTTTTATGTGATGTCCGGATATACCGGTTATCTGAGTTAGGCGATATCGTGTGCAGCCTTTCTTTTGCCGGATCGTTTTCAGCTTTCTACCGATGTCCATTATCCATTCACCTCCTTTATTAAATTATAGCTGTTCAGCTGCGTAAAAATAATGTCCGTTCGGACTTGACTGTATGGACTTTTAAGTGTATAATTCATGGTGATATTTTAGTATAAATCGTACGAAAACGATAAAGAAATTGTCAGATGTTCCCAATAATGTCAGTTGAATAGGCTGCACCTCATTTACGACGGCCTTATTTGAAGCGGATGACATATGAAGAGCATTTTTACCGGACTTTACCTGTATCTGCTTATTGGAGGGAGACAAATGGCATCGGCAATCAAGGTTAAGTTGCTTATTCTGGACAGTGATCTGAAGTACCGTGACAGATTTGTTTACGCTTTGACTAATCAGCATTCGGGAGAGTTTGAACTGTTTGTATACGGTGGGCTGGATGAAGCCTACAATCTTACAGACACACAGACAGACAGGAAATGCTATGCTGTTTTAAGGGATAGTTCTGTTGACGTGTCCCTTACAGACGCTTGTACTGCGCCGAATTATGGGGCAGAACAGGTGTCTTTTAGCGTTCACGGAAAAATAAAACACGGCAGGGATGGTTGTTGATATGAGGATAACGCTTATCATTGATGGGATTATGAGAGATTTTCATCTCCCGGAGAAAATAAAAGGTCAGGT
>DGVE01000170.1:0-5890 GCA_002395865.1 Lachnospiraceae bacterium UBA4292
GCCTTGCCGGTTGCATCCTGCTCTACAGCGATCAGGCAGGGAGTACCCTTGCCGGCTACATACTCACTTCTTACAGTGTGGCCGGGAGCCTTGGGAGCGATCATGGTAACGTCTACATACTTAGGCGGAACGATGGTTCCGAAATGGATATTGAAACCATGTGCGAACATGAGCATATTGCCCTCTTCCAGGTTGGGCTCGATATCATTCTTGTAAAGAGCTGCCTGCTTCTCATCATTGATCAGGATCATGATGATGTCAGCCTTCTTTGCTGCCTCAGCTGCTGTATAAACCTCAAATCCCTCGGACTCAGCCTTAGCCCAGGATTTGCTGCCCTCATAGAGACCAATGATAACATGGCATCCGGAATCTGTCAGATTCTTAGCATGTGCGTGTCCCTGGCTGCCGTAGCCGATGATGGCTATAGTCTTGCCCTCAAGTAATGAAAGATTGCAGTCCTCCTGATAATAGATCTTTGCTGCCATGATTAACCTCCGTTAATAAAATATATTAGTTTTCGTCTGCGCTGCCTCTTAAAAGGCCTGTAACGCCCGTGCGCACGAGCTGAAGTATCTCAAAGGGCTTTAAAAGCTCAATGAATGCTTCGATCTTCTGCATTCCGCCCGTCATCTCGAGCATCATGGAATTGGAATAGATGTCAACGATATTCGCGCGGAAAATGCCTGCTATCTCGGTGATCTTGTGTCTGTTCTCAGCGTTGGCCGATACCTTGATGAGTACCAGCTCCCTCGTAACCGACTTGTTGGGGGCGAGATTCGTGATCTCTACCACGTCGACCAGCTTCGCGAGCTGCTTCTCGATCTGCTCCAAGACCTCAGGCTCACCGTTTGCGACCACTGTCATGCGTGAATACAGGGGGTTCTCAGTCTCACCCACTGTGAGGCTGTCGATATTGTAGCCTCTGCGGCTGAACAGACCCGAAACGCGGCTCAGAACACCGGCCTGATTATCCACGAGAAGTGAAAGCACTATCTGGCTCATAGTTACCCTCCTTTCCCGAAAAATGAGTCTGGACGTATTCTATCAGTCCTTTCATAAAATGTCAATATAATCTGTGATTATCGGATATGATTATTTATGCCATTTATTATAACCTATAGTTATCTCATTATGATAGATGTGCCCTGCGGCACAGCCGCAGGGCACATTAACACGATTCAGATGTCAAAACTGATTACTGATTGTTATTCTCCTGAAAATCCTTCCTAAAGCCCAGAGTCACATTGGCAGTCTTCTCGACATACTCCCTGTTTCTTCCGCTGCCTTCGATGGTATAGTAAGTGATCGTCACGGTCTCGCCGCCCTCGTAGTAAGCGAGCTCATCTACCATCTCCTCCCATGTGGAGACCTTCCTGTCGCCGATAGCGGTGATGATGTCGTATGAGGCAAGTCCTGCCTTCTCTGCGGGTCCGTTCTCCACAGTATCACCTATAAGAACGCCGTAGTTGCTCGAATACTCTGTGCTTGAGTAAACGCCCAGATAGCAGATTTTATCTTCATCGGTGACCTTCTCTCTCACTACAGTCGTCCTGTTCATGAGGTCCTCGATGATATCGCCTGCGGATGTTATGGGGATAGCGTAGCCGATGCCCTCGACATCCTCTGAAGCGTACTTGGCCGAATTGATGCCTATGAGCTCACCGTTTATATTGAAGAGTCCGCCGCCCGAATTGCCGGGGTTGATGGCTGCATCGGTCTGAAGAAGAGTCCTCGTAACGCCGTTTATCGTAACATTGCGGTTGAGGGCAGATACATAACCTACCGTTACAGACTGTCCGAAGCCGAGAGCGTTACCTATGGCTATGACACCGTTGCCGGGCTTTAAGTTATCCGAATTGCCAACGGTCGCTATCTTTATCGAGTCGAGCGTGTCCTGATCGATATCGTCAAGCTTAACACCGACCACTGCCAGATCCGCCTCCTCATCGTAGCCCTTTATATATGCGTCGACCGTGTCATCGTTGCAGAATATGATACTGATCTCGGATGAGTCCACTGAATATCCGTAGCTTGAATAATCTGTGGGAAGCACCACATGTGCGTTGGTCACTATCAGAAGCTCCTCGTCGTTCTCGCCGATAATAACTCCGCTTCCCGCACCCGTTGCGGGGTACTCGGAGCTTCCGCCGCCGAACCAGCTCCAGTTTCTTCCGGTCACCTTATAGACCGTCTCATTCGTAACAGCCACTACCGAAGGCATGACCTCCTCGACCACAGCCGAGACATCCATGTACTCCGCGCTGACCCTCTCGGTCGTCGATATCGTGGGAGCTGCCGCATTTCTTTCACTCACTTCATCTCCCGCCTTCACGGCATCGGAGCTTTTCGAAGTCATGTCATCGGCCTTGTCATCCGAGTGGGTAAGCGTTGCTCTCTCACCGTTTTCTCCCTGCTCGACTATCGCAGCCTTCTGGTCCAGATAACCTGCCACCTTAAGTCCGCCGAAGGTCATGAGGGATGCCGCAGCAGCAAGTCCGAGACCCGCGAATACATTTGCGACCACATGCTTCTTTTTCTTAGGCTCCTTCACCTGAGGCTCCTTGTATGCGCTGTAGATCTCCTCCATGTCAGGCCGGTCGCCCGAAGGTCCGCTGCCACTCGGCTGATTGTTTACAGGCTCATCGCCTGCGGGCTGATCACCCATCCGGACCTGCTCGAAGCTCTGAGCGCTGTCGCACTGTTCGGTGTTCATATTCTCCTGTTCATTATCCAAATAATCCATTGTAATACCTCCTGTATATGTCAGAGGGAAGTCCCTCCCGCTTTCGTCTTACAGGTCACAGGATACCGCTCAATTGTGACGGAAATGTGTTTTGATTATTAAAAAAACTTCACAATCAGGAACACCGCCAGAGCCGCATGTACTATGAGTATCGCAGGCATTCCGACCACGAAATACCAGTGTTTGGTCTTATGTCTGAACGCGTACATACCGGCCAGAGTACCGATACTTCCGCCCACCGCGCTCACAATGAACAGGGTCTTCTCAGGTATCCTCCAGGCGCCCTTCTTGGCCTTCGACTTGTCGGCTCACATTACCGCAAAGCCCGCGATATTCATTATCACGAGATAGCCGATTATGATCCATATTAAAATGTCAGGCATATTCTTTACTTCCTATTCCCTCTCTCTGACATTGTCAGCGATATTCCACTTTTTCATGCTCCTCATGGCCAGCTGATGGCTTATCAGAAGGTAGAAGAACACGAGAAGCACCGTCACGGCATATTCTCTGATACCGCTCGAGAACACAAAGGTCTCATCGATCGTCCCCAGCCGCGCGAGCACATTCGAGGCGAATAGATAACCGAGCCACAGCCCTATGACGGATGACACCGCGAACTGCCAGAACGTATGCATGTAACGGCTAACGGATATCTCCGAGCGCTGAAAGCCGATCGCGCGCAGTATACTTAAGCTGTGCGTATTCTCCTGAAGGCTGGTCATCGCGGTGTTGAAAAGAATGACAAATCCGATGATGACGGCAAATCCCGTGAGTATGTATGCCGCAACGTCGTAGGTCCCGAAAAGGTCCAGATTATAGCGGTAAAACGACGGAATGAAAAGTATGAACTTGAGCTGAGCCTTCTCGTTCTCCAGAAGATACTCCACGAGCTCCTTTTCATGTCCCTCCCCGAGCTTACCTATTATGCAGCACAGATCGTGCTTTGCCCTCTCATCCTGCGCAGCGATATCCCGCGCGGTAGCAAGCGAGATGTACTGGATCCTGTTGGCGCTCTGTGCCGACAGCCCCGCCACCTTCAGCGCCACGCTGCCGAAATACACGGTATCTCCCGCGTCGACACCCAGATCCGCCGCCGCGTATCTGTCGATTATGATCTCACCGTCCCCGGGAACGATCTCCTCACCGGACACGGAATAAATTCCTATCAGCTTTGTATCCGGCGATACGGCATTTACATTGACCCTTCTTTCACCATTTTCGCTCTTCAGCTTCACATCGTAGTACAGAAGCTCCTGGGCGTCGTTCACATATCCGAGCTCATTCAGTCTGTCAGACAGACCACTGTCCGCTTCCGCGTCCGTAAAGACCTGAAAGTCATAGTGTATCCTTTCGTCGAATGTCTCGGTTATGGTGTGATTCTTCGCCGCTATAAATGAAAATGAAGCGAATATGAGCATCGTCGAAGCCGATATGAATACGATCGCCACCGCGGAGCGAACTCCCGCGCGAAGGTTTGATATCAGACTGAACTTTATCATGGGCGGCAGCCTGTGCGTAATTGCATCCAGCCATCCGGGTATCCTCACGGGCCTGCTCACGCGTCTTGCCATGGCCTCGACCGGACTTACGCGTGTGAGCAGAGTCGCGGTAAGAAGTGTGGCTCCCACGCAGACCGCAAATGAAAGCGAAGCCCATTTTATCGTCGAAAGGACATCTATATGATATGTAAATGAAGGCAGCGGGAAGAAGTTTTCAAAATACACTCCCACATACCGCATGATGCCGTAACCTATGCCGCAGCCTATGACGAGTCCGGTCACCGTGACCGCTATACTCAGCTTGCAAAAGAGCCACCTTACGCACTCGCTCTGAAAGCCCAGAGCCCGCAGTATCCCTATCTCCCGCCGGCTCTGTCTTATTATCATGGACATGAACAGAAATACTATGCCCAGTGTTATGGCGAAGAATACCGTGGGACAGTACACTATCAGCGAATAGATTGGATACAGATTCTTATCTATACGGAGCTTTACCGGAGAGTCGTCATACGTGTAGCTTCCGCGGATGCTCATCCTCTCCTCTATGACCTCCTCGACCGCGCGGTGCACAGCCCCGGCGTCGTACCCTTCCTCATAATAGAGCAGGAACTGATTGCAGAAGTGTGTAAATACCGTTCCTGTCTTCAGCTCCTCTAACGCCGCGTCCTTCTCCTTAGTATCGAGCAGCTCGTTTATCTCGCGCTTGGCTCGGGTGTTCATGAGCCATCTGACATCGCCGTACTGAGCCTCATACGCCTCCGAAACGGTCTGCGCAGACATGTAAGCGAAGCCGAAATCGTAGTTGATACCCCAGTCCCTGTCGGTCTTTTTGGTGCTGAGCGTCTCGGGGCGGCTCACTATCCCCTCCACACAGCAGGAATAGTACTCGCCGAAGATATTGAACATCACCGTATCACCGACTTTTATGTCGTGGTATTTGGCAAAATTATATTCGAGGAGGACTCCGTTCTTCTCCCCGCTCTCCTTCTTTTCCCAGTATTTGAACTCCTGTCTGTCTTCGTCATCGAACGAATAGATGCGGGCCGAGAGATAGTTCCCGTCCTGCTTCTTCATCACCGTATCCAGATAGTATCTCGCCTCGCAGTCCGCCACGCCGTCTATGCGCTTAAGCCTTTCGGCCAGATAATCCAGAGTCATTCTGGTCGATATCACTCCGTCGGGATAACCGTACCCCTTCACATAATCGGTGAGTGAACGCTCAAGTGACACGTAACTGCTCGAGAGCCCGGCCGTCAGTCCGAAGCCCATGGCCACGATGATCGCAAGGGAAATGAGGAGCTTATGATATCTTTTTATAAGACCTGTAAGCATGCCCTTCATAGTCTTTTTCAGAACCCTCTCACCACGCTGCCTCGCTGACCGAAAGCACGTGGTCATTGACCGTATCCTCTGTTATCCTGCCGTTCTTCATAACGATCGTCCTGTCGGCTATGCGGGCGATCTCCTGATTATGTGTCACTATCACGACTGTTTTTCCAAGCTCGCGGACCAGCTTCTCCAGACATTCAAGCACAGTCTTGCCTGTCTCAGAATCGAGTGAGCCCGTGGGCTCGTCACACAAGAAGAACTCCGGATCCTTCGCGAGCGCTCTGGCGATGGACACTCTCTGCTGCTGTCCGCCCGA
>DGVE01000170.1:5938-9579 GCA_002395865.1 Lachnospiraceae bacterium UBA4292
TGCTGCTGTCCGCCCGACAGCTGATAAGGGTAGGACTTCGCCTTATCGGCCAGCCCGACCGTACCCAGCATCCTCATGGAGATATCTTTATCATCCTTTTTCGCGGTGAGCGCCACGTTCTCTATCGCCGTGAGCTCCGATATCAGATTGAAGGACTGAAACACGAAGCCGACCGTGCGGCGTCTGTAATCGGTGAGCTTCCTGTCGTTTAGCGATGCCAGCTCGCATCCGCCGGCGATCACACTTCCCTCGTCGAACGGATCCATTCCGCCTATCATGTTAAGGAGCGTGGTCTTGCCGCAGCCCGAATTGCCCAGTATCGCCACCATCTCGCCCCTGTAGACGCACAGATCCACGTGATCGAGAGCCACAGTGCGGCTGTCTGCGCTGCCGTATGATTTGCAAAGCCCTTTAACGGTTATGACCGGTTCATTCTTTTTCAAAACCATCCTCCGAAAGATATGTCAGTATCCTATGACTATTCCGAGAAGCAAAAAGCCGAGGACCATTAACAGATTGATGATAAACAGTACCGAGCTCTTCTTCACCCACTTCAGGTAGTCGACCTCTATCATCGACAGCGCTATGAGAAGCACGGGGGATGTCGGGAAGAGAACGTTCGTATAGCCGTCCGCAAACGTGTATATGAGCACGGACATCTGCTTCGTCAGCCCCAGATCGGTCATTGACAGAAGTCCCATGACCAGTATCGCCTTGGCCGTCGACGAGGATATAAAAAACTCCAGAACGAGTATTATGGCATACAGCACCACCGCGACGAGCGCGGGCGAGTTATGTCCCGCTATGTCCTCTATCAGTCCGGCAACTACAGGCATCGCGCCGCCCTCCTCGAATACGTATTTGATGGAGGAGGCCATAGCTATAAAGCATATGGTAGGTAGTCCGGACACCAGACCCTTTAAAAAGCTCTTCGCTGTCTTTTTTGCGGAGCCGGTACACAGAAACCCGGTGATGAAGCCGAATATCAAAAAATATGCGCTGAGCACGACTACGACATAGGATCTCAGCGTATCCGACATCGAGCAGACGAGTATGACCGCCAGACTCACCGCCAGAAATATGCCTGTTATCAGACCGCTTTTTCTGCCGGCCGTTTCGGTCGCAGCAGTGCCGGTCATCCGGCCTGAAGCCTCCCTGAGCCTTGCGTCATGCTTTGCGGTAAGGCTTGAGGAGGGATCCTTTTTCAGTCTCCCGACATAGATGAGTATAAAGCATAAAAGGAGCAGATACATGGCTACAAATATCACAAGCCTGTACCAGATATTTTCCGTGGGGTTAGCGCCTATTATCTCAGATGCTAAAAGCACGGTGAACGGATTCGTTATCGCGCTCGCGAAACCGAAGCCGCAGGAAATGATGCACACCAGAAATCCGGTAAATGAGTCGTAGCCCGCAGTAAGAAAGAGCATCGCCGTGACCGGAAGCATCACAAGCATCTCCTCGAAGAGCCCGAGGAACGCGCCGAAGCACATGAACACAAAGGATGTGGAAGCTATAAGAAGCACTCCCCTGTCCTTAAACCTGTCTGCCACAGACCCGATCAGAACGCCTATTCCGCCCGCGTCCGAAAGAGTCTGAAACGCAGCGGTGAGTATTATAAGGAACAGGCACAGCATGATGAGAGCCGGCCCGTCGCCCGAGAAAAATACAAGGACAGGCGCGCATACTCCCTTTATCACACTTATACTTCCGGATGGTATTATCCACGTAAGTATGATGGACGCCGCCAGAAATGCCGCCAGCAGAAGCATCACCTGTATGAACGCTTTTCTTGAAATACGCACCAAAGTGCTGTTATCACAGTTATTTGTCATTCCCGTCAACACCGGGCTGCATCTGTTTCAAAAGATCCACCATCAGCGCCCAGCGCGCCACCTGGTTCTTATTCTTCTCGGGATAGAAATAGTACAGCTCATCCTCGTAATATAGTTCAAATTCGCTCCCGCAAGAAAACGCAAGCGCAAGGAGCCTTTCGGTATCTATCGAAAAATCGATATTATTCGAATTGTAGGTAAATGCCTTTTTTGTAAGAGTGCATACTCCCCTCTCACGCCGCTTTGCCATGCCGCTTCCGGAGGCAAATACCTTCGTCCTGACTATGGTCCGAAGAAGCACAGTATCTTCCTCGGCGGCTTCTATCGCCTGCCTCTCGTACTCCTTTATCCTGCCGTAATACGACGCGATATCGCGCGCGTCGTCTGTAAAGCGCAGGCTGTCATCAAGCTCGTGCCCCCTTCCGCAGGCACTGCAGTAAAAGCAGTTATCACGGCTCCTCGTTGTGTAGAGCGCCCAGCAATCCGCGCAGCGGTAAAGCACTCTCTCCAGGCCCACGGCCCGGCCGCCACCCTTTATACGGCTTGTGCCTTCCTCCCATTCGTTGTAAGTGAGCTCTCTGTCGATGATGTCATTGAGCTCCTTCTTCGAAAGGGCCGAAACCTCCTCCCTCGGGATGACGCGTTTCACGGAAATATACACATCCGTTTTCTTGAACGCGCTCCTCCATTTGGGAGCCGCTATGTAGGAGCCGGTGATCCTCGCTATTACCACATCCACCTTCGCCATCTTATAGAGAGCTCCCGCCTTCTCGAGCACCGGATAATTCGTACCGTCCACCGACAGCCGCCCCTCCGGAAATATGACCACCGAAGTGCCGTCGCGAAGAGCCCTGACTATCTTGACTGCCGCCGTATCGCTATAGAAGAGCTTCTTCGGTATCATGGCCGTCCTCTTCGCGAGCCAGCCGATAATACCCGTGAGTATATGATCGTTGATGACATATACCGGGCGATAGTCCTTCAGCAGTTCTGTCACATAGAAGAAATCATAGAAAGATGTGTGATTCACAAGCAGAACAAAGGGGGCCTGTACCTTGTCCAACTCCCCCCTGTCAATATGAAGTCTCTGTCTTCCCCTTCTCCAAAGCCTCGCAGCCTCCAGCGTGATGCCGTACCAGGGGCTCTGGGGAGTCATATCTTTTTCCTTGAATTTCTGAAACATATCCCGCCACGTCCCTCATATGGTCTTCTCGTATTATCAATCGAATCAGAGCATATGTCAAGCACAAAAGCGGTCCCGAAGGACCGCTCTGTATGATCGTCTCTTATTTGCCAATGACATCCTGCATGGTGTAAAGGCCGGGGCCCTTGCCTGCAAGGAAAGCGGCTGCATTTACAGCTCCCTTCGCGAAAAGAGCCTTTGAATATGCCCTGTGCGAGAAGGTGATCACCTCATCGAGGCCGGCGAATATCACGTCATGGTCACCGACGATGGTACCGCCTCTTACAGCGCTGATTCCGAGCTCCTTCGCGTCTCTCTTCTGCCTTCTGTCGGAGCGGTCGAATACATACTCATACTGTCCGCCGCAGGCATCATTTATAGAGTCTGCAAGAGCTATCGCTGTGCCGCTGGGGGCATCGATCTTCTGGTTGTGGTGCTTCTCCACTATCTCGATATCAAATCCCGCCTCTGAAAGCTGCGGAGCGTACTGTGAAAGGATCTTCATCAGCAGGTTCACGCCCACAGACATATTCGCGGACTTCAAGACAGCCGTCTTCTGCGATGTCCTCTTCACCTTCTCGAGCTGTTCGGGTGAAAGGCCTGTGGAGCAGAGAACTACCGGC
>DGVE01000132.1 GCA_002395865.1 Lachnospiraceae bacterium UBA4292
CGCGCAGAATACCGATCTCCTTCGTTCTCTCGAGAACCGAGATGTAGGTGATAATACCTATCATGATAGACGATACCACAAGCGATATAGCGACGAATGCTATGAGCACGTACGAGATCGTGTTGATGATATCGCTTACGGATGACATCATAAGACCTACATAGTCGGTATAGCTGATAACATTCTCATGATTTCCGTCAGTTTCCATCTTTTCGTTATATCTTTTGATGATACCAGCTATCTCGTCCTTCGCGGCAAATGTCGAAGCGTAGATGGAGATGGATGAGGGACTGTTCTCGTCGCACACGCCGAGCTTGAACATGATGTCGTCATACGAAGCGTCCGACATGGTCTTGGGCATGTATTCATCGTAAAGCTTCGCAAGCTGCTCGGTATCCATGCCGGCGATCATTTCGTCAAAATACTTCGCTCCCTCGGAGCTTGAGATATCACCGCTTGCAGCCTCCTGCTTTGCCCTAAACTCCTGATTGGCCATCTCTGTTATGATCTGGTCGATGGCCTCATCAAACTGCTCCTGCGTCATGCGCTTCAAGTACATATCGAGCATCTGCTCACTTATCTCCATCTGCACGCCCTGCTTCTCCATGGCAGTCTTCATGGCAGAGTACAAAAGCTCCTTTTTGCTCTCTTCATCATTATACTGTAATTTGTACTTTTCCACAAGTGCTTCGAGCTCTTCTTGTGTGGGTGCAGTGGCGAGCTTTGCGTAGATCGATGTCTTGGTTATGTTGTCGAGACCCGAAAAATACTCCTTTATGAGCTCCGCCTTCTTCTCGGCGGTGATATTATCGAGGCTTCCGTCGTTGAACTTCATGCCTGCGAGATAATCGTAGGTCTTATCGGCCTTCTGCGCTTTAACCACGTCACTGTCGTTCACTTTTGACATGATATGTCTTGTGAGCGCGGAAATGTAGCCGATGCTTCCGCTTCCGCCGCTGCTTCCCAGACTTACGTCCTCGTTAGGCCTTATAATACCGACCATTTTAAGCTCCATACCTTTTTCGATAAGGCTCTTTAAATACTCTTCATCATCGGAGCGGTTCTTGTAGCAGTTCTTTTCGCTGTCGTACTCGTAGAAATCGGTGGGTATGACCATTTTGAACTTAAGGCCCAGAATCTCATCGAATGTGAAGCTGAGAGATTCGGTATATATCTGCTCGCCCTTCATCATCTGCTCGTAGACCTTGGGCAGCTGTGACTTGTCCTTGAGGCCGAGTGAATACAGCACCAGATCGCTGACCTCGTTGTTCTTATCGATTATCAGAACGACTTCATCCATGCTCTCGGGCCAATGTCCCGCGAGCAGGTCGTACTGTGTGGAGAGCATCTGCCTGTTGTCGATGAGCTCCTTCCACGAATCGTATGTGTACGCGCTCATGCCGCCGCCGAACTGAGAATATGTCTGCATGGCGGGATTGTCCATGTCATATCCAGAATATGCCATGAGATCGGTCATGACATTGTTCGGGTTCACCTGATTTATACCGTCCGACGTGTCTGCCACAAATATGTACGGAGTGACATCGTAGGTATATTTTATGTTGCCGGCCAGCGCTTTTATCTCGCTGTTCTCAGCCTCTATGAAACTCTTGAACTCCGAAAGGTTATTCGTCTCGATCTCACTCAGCATGGTGTTTACCATCTGACCCATGAGGTCGTTTGAGTAGACCATATTCTCCTGATGGTCGGATTTATCCCTGTCGATTCCCATCATGGACTCCATGAGTGAGGTCATATCCATAGTCTGCTTCTGTATGGTAATGGGATACGACGCTAAAGTGTTCTCCTGAACCGTGTCAATATAGTCCTGAATACCCGAGGAAAGTGACAAAATAAGAGCTATACCGATTATACCGATTGAGCCCGCAAATGCAGTCAGTAAAGTACGGGCCTTCTTTGTGAGCAGGTTGTTCACGGACAGAGACAGAGCCGTCAGATAAGACATACTGGTCTTTCCTCCCGCACCCTTCTCCTTCTGCTCATCCCCTGTGAAGGGGTCGCTGTCATCCGTTATCTCTCCGTCAAAAAGGCGCACTATTCTTGTGGAATAGGTGTTTGCAAGCTCCGGGTTGTGAGTAACCATGATGACGAGCTTCTCTTTTGCTATCTCGGCCAGCAGCTCCATTATCTGAACGCTCGTAGCCGAATCGAGAGCTCCCGTGGGCTCATCGGCGAGAAGTATGTCAGGATCGTTTACGAGAGCACGCGCTATGGCCACACGCTGCATCTGTCCTCCTGACATCTGTGAGGGCTTCTTGTTCAGCTGATCGCCAAGCCCCACTCTCTCGAGAACATTTATCGCGCGCTTTCTTCTCTCCGTCTTGGATACGCCCGAGAGCGTCAGAGCGAGCTCGACATTCGAGAGCACCGTCTGGTGAGGAATAAGATTGTAGCTCTGAAACACGAAACCGATGGAATGGTTTCTGTACGCGTCCCAGTTCTTGTCCTTGTATGTCTTCGTGGAGACACCGTTTATAAGAAGGTCTCCGCTCGTGTAGTGATCGAGTCCTCCGATAATGTTTAAAAGGGTGGTCTTTCCGCAACCGGAATGGCCGAGAACTGATACGAACTCACAGTCCCTGAATCTGATACTGATATCTTTCAGGGCGTGAACCGTCATGTCCCCGGCCTTATAATCCTTTACTATGTTCTTTAATTCAAGCATATCCATCTCTCCGCAGATTTTTTACAGGACAAGTATAAACTAAAAAAATCCATTGTCAATAAAAATATGTCCGCGAAGGATTAAAAAAATATTAAGTTTTGCTTAAGCTTGCGTCGATTATCAACGGTTGCTTTTGCCGAGCGCCCTTATGGAGTTTAGAACAGCGATGATCATGACTCCCACGTCGGCAAATACCGCAGTCCACATATTCGCGATACCCAGCGCTCCGAGCACCAAGCAGGCAAGCTTGATACCCAGCGCGAATACGATGTTCTCGTATACGATGCGCATGCACTTTTTCGAGCGGCTGATCGCCCGGGCGATCTTTA
>DGVE01000033.1 GCA_002395865.1 Lachnospiraceae bacterium UBA4292
TCACGGTTCGGGCAGGTGAAGCCGCCGTTTAGCGCGAGCTTGTATACCTTAGTACCGTAGACCGATCTCAGATAGTCATTTACAGTTGTCATACCACATTTATATTTATAACGTTATCATCCTGATGGAGCTGTTCTACTCCTATGTTGCCGTTCTGAGGCAATACGACCTCGGCAGGCTTCTTCCCGGCCATTTCTCTTTCCTTCAGGATAGCTTCCTTTCTCGCCTTTATCTCCTCCGAGACCAGAACCTTGGCCTTATTATACTCATCCATCAGCGCTGTTCCGTTGTTCTCTATCACCTCTGCAAGCCTTTTGGCACTGAGTTTCTCGTTCATCCTGACGAACGCGGTGTCTGCCATAAGATAGTTAACGTTCTTCATATAGTTGCGTCCCCTGAAGCCCTCATATACGTTGTAGAGGTCCTCGGGCTTGGCAAGCTGAGTGTCAACCACCATCTTCTTTGCCGCCAGAACTATGAGCTCACCCTTCATCTTCATCTCCCAGTCTGGAGTCTTCTTGATATCTGCCAGTTCCTTCCTAACCTCTGCCATCTTCATATTTCCGGCGAGTCTGCTCTTTACTGACTCCTCGTACTCACTGACGGCGTTCTTCAACTGATCTTCACCCTGCACCGCAGCCTCCACGAAGTCATTCACCTGCTTATCGCTCAGGTTCATCATCTTGTAAGCCGCGATCTTCGTATCCAAATTTCTCTTAAACTTTAGGGTGTTGTGCATCTTGGTGTCCGGGTCGAGCTCCTTGAGCATGGAGTACTCCGCGAGCTTCTCTATCTTCTGCTCCTTCGTGAGCACTGTCCTGAAGCGAAGCGGCGAGTTATCGCGGCGGTCCGGGGTCGAAAGCATGATGCGGATATCGGACATCCTCCTGCCGGCTGTGGGTGCTATCCTGTCGCTGACAATGGGGAGGCGGTATCCGTACCCGGCCGAAGCGCCCATTCTGCACACCTCATTTACGACCTCATCCTCAAGCCTGCCGCCGTGGCCGTGGCCGGCTATATCGCGCGTATTGTCACCATTCGCAGCAACATTTATAAGAGCCTGATACGAAGCGCCCTCCATAAGCTCCTTTCTGCATTCATCGAGTTCCTTCGCGTCTATGGTCTCCTTCAGGGAGTTCTTGTCCCCTCTTATGGAACCCACCGCCGCTCTCGTGGCGATGAGCTCCGCATAGGCCGCAGCCTGTGCCCGGGCACCTGCGCGGGAAAACGCGCGGCTCTTGAAACGGGTCTGCAGGATCTCCGTTCTGGTCTTGGCGTCCGGCATGTAGTACTCATTAACTTTATTGGACGAAATGGTCTGCGCGTTCTTTACATGCTCCTTGTATGCATCCTCCATCGCGCCGCCGTGGCCCTTGCCTATGTAGTATCTCCTCTGCTCCTGTGTAAGCCCATTCAGGAAATCGACAAGCATAGTGTCCTTCTTAAGCTCTGCCAGGGCATTTTCCCGCATGCTCTTCGAAAGTCTTATCTGCAGGGTCTGCTTCGCGTTTCTCTCCACGAAACCCGCGCGTCTGGTGGCCATGATCTTGAGGCACGCCTCGACCTCGGCCTTCTTTATCTGCTCATTCTTGCCGTTTATGAATTCTGTCTTCTGAGCCCCCTCGAGCTTCGAGCGTTCGAGAAGAAACGCCACGTCATCGCCGTTTTTGGGCATGGCGCCTATCTCTCTCTGAATGCCGACAATGGTATCCCACGCGCTCTGCGCGGTCGCCTCTCCGTTCAGATCCGCGGCTACCTCCGGAGCCTGCTGGGGCTGCTCCTGAATACCCTGCTGATGCTCGTCATCCTTCTCGATAGCCTGATTTATCTTGTTCCTCAGGTTCTCCTTCAGCGCCGCCTTCTTCTCCGCATCCACCGCGAATTTTCCGTGCATGGCGACGGCGTTGATCTCAGCCGCCATGAGCGGCTTGATTTTATAATCGGCAGCAACCTTATTGAGCTCCTTTTCATCAGCTATGCCATAGGCGATCCTCTGCGTGAGCTCCTTCACCTGTTCTTTTTCTTCATCCGGTATAGGAGAAGCTTCCGAAGTGCTTATATTATACAGGTAGGGCAGATACTTTTCGTGAAGGAGCGCCAGTGACTCATCACCGTAATCCTTCTTTATCTTTCCGTCAGCGCTATTTAGAACATTGTTCAGATGCCCTCTGGCATTTTTTATCATCTCGTCGCGTTCTTCAAACCGCTCGAGTATCCTCCTCAGCGTGGAGATATTATAGAGGACATTGTTGTCGGCATTATTATACGCAGCCTTATATCTGTCCTTTACGGGTACGAATGAATTGATCTTACTTATGGTGACAGGCATTTCCTTATCCTCCGAAATGGTCGTTTTTTATATAGATTTCAGCTTTCGGGGGTGAGTTTAACAGGGTATGTCCAACACATGTCCAACAAGATAAAAAACTTTCCCACTCGCTCAGGATGACACATATCATGACGACAGAAAAGCCCGGGCAGTGCCCGGGCCATAGCAGCGTTTATTATTCGGTAAAGAGTGCTGTCGAGTAGTATCTGTCGCCGCTGTCGGGAAGGAGAGCCACGATTGTCTTGCCTGCGTTCTCAGGCTTCTTCGCGTAGGCGATGGCAGCGGAAAGTGCCGCACCGGAGGAAATGCCCACGGAAATGCCCTCCTTCTTTGCGAGGAGCTTCGCCGCCTGGAAAGCCTCTTCGGCCGATGCCCTGTAGATCTCATCATAAACAGCTGTGTTCAGAACATCCGGAACGAAGCCTGCGCCGATGCCCTGTATCTTGTGAGGACCGGGCTTGCCCTCCGAAAGGACGGGTGAAGCGTCCGGCTCGAGAGCCACGATCTTAACATCAGGCTTCTGTGACTTTAAGAACTCGCCTGTACCGGTGAGAGTTCCGCCCGTACCTACGCCCGCGATGAATATGTCCACATTTCCATCGGTATCCTTCCAGATCTCGGGACCGGTCGTTCTCTTGTGAACGGCGGGGTTCGCGGGGTTCGTGAACTGTCCGGGGATGAATGCGCCGGGTATGGTGGCAGCGAGCTCCTCAGCCTTGGCGATGGCGCCCTTCA